>JAYUEU010000001.1:0-9193 GCA_043739065.1 Synechococcales cyanobacterium
CTTCTCGTTATTCCATACCGCCCGCTGTCCCGCCACAAACACTTGCATGCCCGGCTCAGAAAAATCCAAAATCGTCACACTTTCCATTTCTTTGCCATGAGAGCTTTTGGCATAAAACAACTTTGTTAGCATCTGAGTCTTGCTGCCATCTGGCAACGTAACTGATTCATACACGGGATTCACAATATTACTGACAATATTGACTTTGCCTTCGTTCAGCGCTTCCTGTAATAGCGTCGTTGCACGAGAATTGGCCGCCGGAACGATCGCTTCATTGAAGGCAAAACTAATTCCGGTGACGAGTAATCCCATAATCAAGGTCGGAATAATCAATCTATAGGCACTAATTCCTGCGCTGCGTAAGGCCACTAGTTCGCTATCCGTCGAAAGACGACTATACAAAATCAACGTTGAAAGCAACATCGACATCGGCAGCGCGTAATAGATATAAAGCGGCATTTGCAAGAAAAATACCTGCACCGCAATTTCAAACGATAGATTTGCCGTCGTAATTTTCCGAATCAGTTCAAACAGTGCGCCGATCGAAACGCCAATGGACGAAAATGCCGCGACCCCGAAGGAAAAGGGCAACATCAATTGCGTCGTAAGATATCGATCGAGGACCGAAAATCCAAGAATATTTAGCGGTAAAGACTGTTTTTTAGCAATAGTCGGACTAGACATAATCTATGAATATAGGGAACAGTAACGCTTTTGAATGCTAGGGATGAAAATTGTCGCCGAGATAGTATTGCCGCACCAAGGGATTGGCATAGAGTTCAGCCGAACTTCCCGCTGCCAATATTTCACCATCGCGCAAAATGTACGATCGGGTCGTAATTGACAGCGTTTCTCGAACATTGTGATCCGTAATCAGAATGCCAAGGTTGCGATCGCGTAGTTTCGCAATAATTTCTTGAATCTCAGCCACCGCAATCGGATCGACCCCCGCAAACGGTTCATCAAGCAACAAAAACTTTGGACCGTTTGGACCAGAAGCCAAGGCCCTTGCTAGTTCAGCCCTCCGTCGTTCACCCCCCGACACGGCGATTGCTTCAGTCTTCGCTACTTTTTCTAATCTAAATTCTTTAAGTAAGTCGTGCAGCCGATCGGCCCACTCATTACGGGGCACACGCGTCTGTTCGAGCACCAATAAAATATTATCTTGTATCGTCAAATAGCGAAAAATACTGGCTTCTTGAGCAAGATACCCAATACCCAATACCGCCCGTTTATCAATGGAAAGCGTGGTAATTTCCTTGTCGTCTAGCCAAACTTTACCTTGGTCAGGCTTTTCTAGACCCGTCGCCATGTAAAACGTCGTGGTTTTTCCCGCACCATTCGGACCAAGCAAGCCCACCACTTCGCCTTGATTGATAGCCAAACTGACACGATTGACGATCGATCGTTTTCCGTAGGACTTATGGACGTTTTCAAGTGCAAGTTTCAAGAGAGTTTATGTCGGTAAATAGGTAAGAAAACAATCATATAAAATAATGCGCTAAGGTAAAAAATGCGCTAAGGAACTTTGGTATCAGGATTAGTCTGTTGGAAGACTGCACCTTCTGACTTGGGCGCAACGGGGAAGGGCATTTTAAGCGGCTTCACCATAGCGGGATTAGTGGGTATTGGCGCTGGGGCCGGAGAAGGTTCTGGAGTGTCTTTGATAACATAGGTCGCTTCAACTTGTTTATTTTCCTGAGGCAACGCGACGAATCGACCTTCATTAACAAGATAGGTGACGGTTTCGCCCTTTAAGGTGTTGCCTTCTTGGAGAATATTGACATTACCGCTCAGAATGATTTTGCCTTCTTTACTGTAATAAATCGCTTGAGCAGCGGTAGCTTCAATTTGGCGGGCCGCATAGGTGATTAAGACATTACCCCGTGCGACAACGACTCCGGTTTTTGAATTAGCTTCTGTGACATTTGCCCGAAGCTGCATCGTTTGAACAGGAGCGGCTTGGACCAAACGAGTGGCGGCCAAAAGCACCAATGGTAGGGTCAGTGGCACTAAAACACCAGTCAGCCGAACAGCGGACGGTTGGACGAAAGATTGAAGATTGAAACGCATAAAATTGCTCAGCAAAATCATTAAGAGCTAATAGAAACCCCTTGCTTGGATAGTATCACAAGCGGTCTAGGTAAGGCTGCGATCGGTGTTGGTCATGATCCGCTGTCAAACCTCTTCCACCCGGACCAATGGTGAGTTGCAGGGCGGGAAGATTATCGGCTCCTTGGTGTTGCAAAAATGACAACAAGCTACTGGCCTGAGCCATAAAGTCTGCAATGTCTAGTCCTGCGTAGTCTGGAGGAAACGAGCGGAGTCGATGAATTCCTTCACCTATCAGAATGACCCCGCCGCGCCAGTTTTGGTTCCCAAGATGATAGAGCGCAACAGCGATTTGTAAGATGCCTTGATAAAACTTTTTGTCCGCTTCAGGCGCTTGGATCCAGATGGCTTCTAGGGTGTCGTGACAGGCATAAAATTCGCCTTGATTAAATTGCTCCACTCCGAGCCAAAAGTCGTCAGGAAAGTCAGCCATGGTGATTCAGTATCCGTAAAATTAAACGTAAAAATTCCTTAGTTTCCTAGACTCATGAGCTGTAGATCGATCGGTTCAATGGGATTGATTACGATCGCATCGCCCACCCCACCATCACTGGTCCACAGCAACGATCGGCTCCCTGACGGAAGATTAATTGGGCTGTGACTGGTCAGCCATAGAATTGGAGAATCAGGTAACGCTTCAGCTTGACGCATCTCATTTGGATTAGTCGAGGCTAACGTATCAAGGACATTGCGATCGCCATTTACCAAGCCCGAATTCGCGGTCCAGAGCTGCACCTGAAGCTGTTGACGTTGAGCATAAAAATAAAGAGCAGCAGCAGCCGTGACTGCCTGTTCAAAATTCTCAGGGTCCCAGGCTCTAGCACTATCCAGCGCAATCACAATAGACTGCCCACTGGTAAACGTTTCCAGCTCTCGCACCCGCAATTCCCCAAGTCTTGCACTGGTCCGCCAATGAATCAGCCGAGTTGAGTCGCCCCAACGGTAGGGCCGCAGCGATCGGGTTTGGCCTGAGGTTGCAGCATTTGGGGTGCGGTTGCTAAGTTGTTGGAGACTACGATCGGTACCGAATCTATCAATCAACGGACAACAGGCTAACGACAAAATGCGCGGATGGACCACCGCCACAGCATTAACTTGACAAGTTCGACTGCCCCATACCAACCCCAAGGGCGCACCTGTACGAAGCTGTAAGCGTTGCCAGCGATAGACCCCACGGCGTGTCGTCATCAAGCCATACTGCACTTCGACAGAACGTCGGGCGGGGAATGTCGCGATAACTGAGGTGTGAGGACTCCCAAGACCGGGCGGAAGCAGATCAATCACCTGAATTAAGGCTTTTTGCTGTCCCGTATCGTTGTGCAGATCAAATTTAATACCAAGGACATCTCCAGCTTGAACGGGATCTAGTTTGGGCCGTTCGACCCGAATCCCCCGTAAATTGCGTCGAACGGAGACCGTGGCGATCCCCAACAGCGCCAAAATGAGACCGCTCATCACATAGAGCCAGCCAGTCATCGTATTTGTGGCAGCGATAAAGAAAAATAATGCAAACCCCAGTAACACCATTCCGCTGTACGACGGGACAACGATACGATGCTCTAAGGTTTTGAGAAAAGATTTGATTCGGATAGCCATAAAAACGCTCAATCTACGGACATTAGCCCGTAATAAATAAAAAAAGAGCGATAACTTGGCGGAAATAGCAACCGATCGCATGATTTTTAAGTAAATTTATGGAGAGTCGCTACAATATGTAGAAATCACGCTATTTCACTCTTCTGTAACTTTGGCACATCTGTAACTTCATAGCTTGTCAAGAGATCAGAATTTTGTAGTAAAACACAGCTTGCACAAGTGAGGCTGCTGTTGCTGAACATATTTTAGGTGTACTGTCTAGGCCCATTATGAATCAGTCAAATCCCGAAAATCGATCGAATCGTGACATGACCATGGCAGCCCGTTCTGCGGCAGACCTACCGATCGCTCCACCACCGCCCCCCCACAATCCACCGCCCCCAAGGATGCGCCCTCTGGCTTCCGCTGGAGTCTCAACTGACGCTCAGAGCATACCTCCAGCAGTTCCAGCAGCAACGGTCTATCAAGCTCAAACCCGCGCCACCGCGCCAGTTGCAGCACGCATTACCCCTACAAATACTATCGAACAGATGGTGCGTGATGCCCACGACAAAGGCGCGTCAGATATTCACCTGCGGGCTGAAGAAGTGGTGCGGTTCAGAATTCGCGGTGCTATGACCATTCAGCCTGAATACGGGGTTGTAACGGTAAGTCAATTCAATCTTTATTTAGCGGAAATCCTGAACGAGCACCAACGTAGAGTCTTTGCCGAGACCATGGAGTTGGATACGGCGATTTACTATCCCGGATTCATGCGTTGTCGGGTTAATTGTTTTCAAAGTTTGACAGGCGGAGCGATCGTATTTCGGTTGATTCCGTTGGATGTGCCGACAGTGGATGGATTGGGCTTGCCCCAGGTTTTGAAGCAATTTATTGAAAAGCCCCAAGGCTTAATTTTGGTTACGGGTCCGACTGGTTCTGGGAAATCAACGTCTATTGCTGCCATGATTCGTCATTTGAATGACACCGACACAAGGCACATTGTCACGATCGAAGACCCGATCGAGTATGTTCATCAATCCAATCATTGTTTGGTGAGCCAACGAGAAGTCGGCATACACACCCGTGAATTTGCACAAGCGCTGCGGGCGGTTCTTCGGGAAGATCCTGATGTGATCTTGATTGGGGAAATGCGGGACCGGATTTCGGTGGATACGGCAGTGAAGGCGGCTCAAACGGGTCACTTAGTCTTGGGGACCTTGCACACTAAAGATGCGATCGGAACCCTGAACCGTTTGCTGAATATTTTCAACCCCGACGAACAAGCCTCAATGCGAGTTCAAATCTTGGAATCGCTGGTTTCGGTAGTGTCGCAGCAATTATTGCCAACCACCGACGGCGGGCGGACTGCCGCTCACGAAATCATGGTGAATACGCCTGCGATTTCGGACTATCTGTTGAAGGGCGAAGACTCCGAAGCTTTCCGGATGATGGAGACCGATACTAATGAAGGGATGCAGGTGATGAACCAATCTCTTTGTGAATTAGTGCTCTTGGGTCGGATTAGTCCGGACGATGCGGTGCGATCGAGTCCTGATGCGGGTGATTTACGTCGTCGCGTACGAAACGAAGGCTACGATCCAGGCCGAGCGTCTAATCGTGAGTTTGAGGGCGATAACCGGGATTACCGACCGGGATAGTCCAACGTTGATCGTGTTTTATCTTAATACGATCGAACTAATCCCTTGTTAACTGCCTATTGCAATTCATACAAAAAAGCGATCGGAACCCAGGACTCCCGATCGCTTTTCGTATTTGAAAAATAAGGCTTGAAAGATCAGATTGGAAAGATTTCATAAATCATCCCACTAGATCAATTTGAGACGACGCATTTCAGTAGATACTTTTTGTTGCATGTCACGGCGGACCTTGGGATCGCTACTTATAGCTTGCTTTCGAAATTCATTAAATTCAGCACTCACGTTGTTTTTGTTCACAATATCGATCGCCGATCGGTTGAACTGGTTACAAATATCCCGTACTGGACCTTGGAATTGTCCCGAAAGCTTGGAAAATCCAGAATTACAGACGTCATCGGGCAAATCACCACCGGTCATGGTTTTCACTTGAGACATCAACGATCGGCGCTTTTGTTCAATAGCAAACACGGCACGAACATATCGGGTGAAGCTAGCTTCTTCAGCATAGGCTGCTTGAGTGCTGGCATGACTCAGGCGTAGATCTGGGCTGAACCCTGACAGGACGCTGGTAGTCGTGAGGGCAGCGAGGGCGAACAAGTTCAGAACACGAGGAATAAACATAGGGGGTTGTGACATTCCGAAAACTAGCACATGGGTCTAACTAAATACATAGAGCCATTCTATTGGCAATAAGTTCCAGGCTTGACCAACTTTTTAGATATTTTTGGATATTTTTTAAATCATGGGTTCGGATAAGGTCGTAGAGTGAATTTGAACGGTGGGAGCGATCGAGAATCGAGATGCGACTAAGACGATCAGGAATTTTATGTCTATGAGATTAAAATCCATGAACTGGTTAACTGGACTCTACGCTCCGGCGATGATT
Source organism: Synechococcales cyanobacterium (assembly GCA_043739065.1). Lineage (GTDB taxonomy): Bacteria > Cyanobacteriota > Cyanobacteriia > Leptolyngbyales > Leptolyngbyaceae > JAAFJU01. The sequence continues at coordinate 6,235 of JAYUEU010000001.1, forward strand.
TTAGTACTATGGCAGGCGATCGTTCAACCAAGTCTTGACCAAAAACTCTTGGCGATCGCAATTTTGCTATTGAGTCTAGATCTACTCAGGATGGCAATTTTTGATTTAGAACAAGTTGCGAAGGTTCGATCGATGCTTGCGATAGATAGCAATGAACCGAAAAATGAACCGAAACTCGATCGATTCTTTTGGGTGACGATCGGGACGGTGACGGTAGAACTTATAGGACTGTATCTGGCCCCAGTTTCGCTATCAAGTTCGGCGATTGTAATTCTATTGAGTCAGGTTGGATTCAATCTTTTAACGCAAGTACAACTAATGCCGGACCTGGTGGATAAAATTCAGCCTTGGGGAATTCGCGATCGGGCAGTGGTGTTGATTGCAGATTGTCTGGGCATTGGGCTAGTGGTCTTAGGGCAACGTGGATATTGGCCGATCGGAACTTCTGTCGGATTGCTGATGATGGTCGTGATTTATGGCGTGATTAAGTACGGTCAAATCTATAGGGAACGATCGGCTGACCCGACGCACTAATATTCGTTAATGTTTCGGTTGACATTTTGGACAGAAGTGGGCCGATCGTCCGGCTAGTTTTATTCGCTGAATTTCGGTATTACAGACCCGACAAGCTTTACCATCACGGCCATAAACCCACGCCTGAGCGCCATAGTTACCATTGGTTCCGTCCACTGTGCGATAGTCCCGCAAGGTTGTTCCGCTGGCATCAATACTAGTTTGTAATACTTCGATGATGTGCGATCGTAAGGGATTCAAGTGTTTGGGTTTTAGTTGCGAACAATGGGTCAGCGGATTGATATTTGAAAGAAATAAAGATTCATCGGCGTAGATATTCCCAATGCCCGCGACAAGTGATTGATCAAGCAGCGCATTTTTAATCGGACGTTTACGACTTTGCATCCAAGTTTGAAAATAGGTCTCAGAAAAACCATCAGAAAACGGCTCTGGGCCCAAGGATTGCAATCCAGTCATGATATCTGGCGGCTGTTGTCCCGGCGGCACCCACCAAATTTTTCCGAAGGTTCGTTGATCGACATAGCGAAGTTCATGATCTCCCATCAAAAACCGCACCCGCGCATGTTTCTCCATCGGCACATCAGGTTTCGTCCACAGCAATTGTCCGGTCATTCGCAAATGAACCCCCAAATGCCCTGCGTCGTTTGCTAATTCCCCAATCAAATATTTCCCGCGTCGATGCCATGTTTTGAACTGAGAACCAACGATCGCATTAGGAAACAAATTCGCATCAGGATAGGCAATGGTGCGATCGAGAAGGACGATCGTTTTCACAATTGTTTGATTTAACGTTGTCGCATTCAAGCCACGACGGACTGTTTCGACTTCAGGAAGTTCAGGCACAAGTGTAGGATTCTCCGGATTGAATGGCTAAGGAATAAGAAAGGCAAGTGGATTACTCATTGTTTCGGCAAATCCAAGAATACCGCGATCGCGATGTTGATAGTTCAATTCGCCCGTGGAATCAAACAAAAATGTGCCGCCACGCTGGGTTATATAGGTAACATCCGGAACGTAGGTTTTCCAATTATTCAATACTTCGCTCATATTCCGCAATCGTAATGTAGCCAGTTCAAACGGACGTTGATAGCCAGTTCCGACAACATTAAAGCTAGAGCCAGTCAATTCCGGTAGTGGTCCGGCTTGTATCGTAGATTCAGCATCAATAAGCTGGGGAGCACTACGATCGCCGATATATCCACGAAATACTTCTTTGAGTGTACCGGGACTCCCAATTCCAGCACACATCAATAATAGATTCAGCCAACTATTTTGTTTTGGAGAGAAGCCGGGAAGTTTGGCTTGAAGACCAGGATAGAGACCAAGTTCTCGATGAATTTCAGCTGTTGGGTCGAGAAACAAATCAGCTTCGGGAAATTGTGTATAACGACAAAAGGCTTTTCCAGCATTTCGATCGCCAATTCCGATCGATCGCACTTGAATCTGTAAATCATTCAACATTTCCCGCGAATTATTTATCCACCAGGCATATTCTAACGTGTCAAAATCTCCGAGTTGCGGCCACACTAAAACAAGCGTTGACTGAGAATTAGCTTGGTCTAAAACTGGATTTAAAATTGGCATAATTGCCCCATCGCTCACACGTTGACGTTGGGTTTGTTGAAATAGTTGATAGGGATTCATAGCTCAGATAATTACGATTTTTAAAATACTATGCCAATACTCTAATTTTTACATAGAAGATGAAATTTTATCTTTTCAATACTGATACTTTTATCTTTAAATGTTTGTTAAGCTATTATTTTGATAAACATGATTTCTATAACTTGTTGATCACATAATATCACTTGGTTAGAATTTAATTCTATGATGTTTTCGCCAGGAATTATTCATATGAGTATTCAATCGATCGTTTTTTAATTTCAGTGCTGTAAACTGATCCCAATCTTGAAGTCCTATAATCTACACTTTAGAAAAGCCATCTTCACCCCAACCAAATGTCAGATCTTTCTTCCACTGCCTGGGATCAACGCTATCAAACTGGAGATGCTCCTTGGGATTTAGGTTTTTCTGCACCACCTTTTGTCAATCTTTTGTCGAGTTCTAAGGCTCCAAAAACAGGACGTATCGCAGTTTTAGGTTGTGGGGCTGGTCATGATGCATTGTTGTTTGCAGAAGCGGGATTTGAGGTCATAGGGTTTGATTTTGCACAGACGGCGATCGATCGGGCTAAGGCGAGAGCAAGCGATCGGGGAATTGATAATGTTCAGTTTTTGCAACGAGATATTTTTGATTTGGAGACTGAGTTTGAAAATGGGTTTGATTATGTTTTAGAACATACTTGTTTTTGTGCGATCGACCCTGAATTGCGATCGCGGTATGTTCAATTAGTTCATTCTATTCTTAGACCTCACGGCCAATTAATCGCAATTTTTTATACCCATGGCAGAAGTGGGGGGCCACC
>JAYUEU010000002.1:0-7544 GCA_043739065.1 Synechococcales cyanobacterium
CACGTACTTGCTGGATACGTCTTCGGCGATCGCTTCGAGATCTAAGCGCTCCTCGAACCAGTCATACACGTTTGCCATGGTTGGAAAGGGTTCCTAAAATAAGTCCTGTTCATTAAAAATGTAACACATCCTAAACCCATCCCGCAGAGGGAAAGCGGGTTCTAGAGCGTTATTGGGCCATTCCGATTAGCGAACTAACGGTATCCCATGTTTCCCAGTATGATAACAAAGTGTTAAGTTTTCAAGTCTTTTCTCTCATACTCCATGCATAACCCCATTTTTCACGACATTTCTAATCGGATTTACACGATCGCTAAGCGAGGCATTGCTGTAATTCTAACGGGGGTCATGGTTGTGCTGATGAGTCTTGGAACGGCAGGTGCGGCGGCGGCGTTGACGGAAGATCAACGGTTACTCAATGAAGTGTGGCGGATTATCGATCGGGCCTATGTCGATGCTAGTTTTAATCATCAAAATTGGTGGGCGGTTCGAGAGAAATATCTGAAAAAAAACATGCCCGATCGCGAGGCTACCTATCAGCTTATGCGAGAAATGCTGGGGTTATTGGGCGATCCGTTTACCCGTGTTATGAATCCAGAGCAATATCGTAGCCTTCAAACCAGCACGTCCGGCGAACTGACAGGTGTTGGCTTACAAATTGCCTTAGATGGCGATCGTAATCTTCTGAAGGTGATGGCTCCAATAGCAGGATCTCCGGCTGAAAAGGCAGGCATTCAACCGGGGGACGAAATTCTTGAGATTGATGGCCAATCAACGGTGGGCGTTAGCTTAGATGATGCGGCGGGTAAGATGCGTGGCAAATTAGGCACTGTAGTAATTTTGAAAATTCTTCATGAAGGAGGGCCGGAGCGAGAATATGACTTGGTTCGCGATCGGATTGAGCTAAATCCTGTCACGTCTGAACTACGCACAACAGAGAAACACCGAATTGGATATATTCGTTTAACCCAGTTTAATGCTAATGCGCAAACCGAAGTCACGAGTGCAATCGCAGGCTTAGAAAAGCAAAAAGCCGATCGCTATATTCTTGATTTACGAAATAATCCTGGTGGGTTGCTACAGGCCGGAATCGATATTGCTAAACTTTGGATTCATGATGGGCCGATCGTCTATACGGTCAACCGACAGGGCGAACTAGGCAGCTACTATGCAGAGCAGACGGCAGTGACCAATGACCCGATGGTGGTGTTGGTGAATAAGGGGACAGCCAGTGCGAGTGAGATTTTAGCTGGAGCGTTGCAGGATAATCAACGGGCGATTTTGATTGGGGAAAAGACCTTTGGTAAAGGCTTGATTCAATCGCTATTTAATCTTTCGGATGGTTCAGGTTTGGCGGTGACAGTGGCTCGATATGAAACGCCGAATCATAATGACATCAATAAACTCGGCATCACCCCCGATCGCATCGTAGAACTCGGCAAAGTTGCCCCGCAAGACATCGGCAAAGATTCGGATCCGCAATACCGGGCGGCGATCGAGTTTCTTGAAACAATCCCGGATCGCATTCAACCCAGCTAATTTTTATGGCGACAGAACGGACGTATCACGATCCACTCCACGGCGCAATTACGTTGTCTCGAACCGATCGTACAGAAGCCCTGTTGATCGAATTAATCGATACTCCCGCATTCCAGCGATTGCGACGAATTCGGCAATTAGGTCTGGCGAGCTTGACGTTCCATGGCGGCGAAGCTTCACGGTTTACCCATTCCCTGGGTGTGATGGCCATTACCCGGCGGGCCTTCGATCGTTTATGTATGGGGATGCCAGAGCTTTTGCCTTATCGTGCCTTGGTGCTGTGTGCGGCACTTCTCCACGACGTTGGCCACGGTCCCTTCAGTCATACGGGCGAGGAATTATTTCGGACCCATCATGAGATTTGGACCTGCAAAATTCTGAATGAGTCGTTACCGATTCAGATGTTGCTTGATTCTCATGACCCCAGTCTCCGATCGCAACTCGTTCAGATCTATCAGAAGAGTCATCCAATTCCTTGTCTATGGCAATTGATTTCCAGCCAACTGGATTGCGATCGGCTCGACTATCTAATACGGGATAGTTACATGACAGGGGTTTCCTATGGTCAGCTTGATCTCGATCGAATTCTTCTGGCCTTACAAGTAGACCCTGTAACGCAGCAATTAGTCGTGGCCTGGAAGGGTTTAGGGGCGATTGAGCATTATTTGGTGGTGCGATCGTTTATGTATTCTCAGGTTTATAATCACGGGAAAAATATTGCAGCAACCTGGTTACTCGATCGGGCGTTCACGAGGGCAAGAGACTTACTGGCGGCAGGCCAAGAGCTAGCAATTGATCAAACAGTGCAAGCTTGGCTAAATGGGGCAGAAGTCCCGATGACATTACCTGATTATTTAGCTGGGGATGACACCGTATTTCAATACCATTTACAACATTGGCAAGCAAACCCAGATTCGATTTTGAGTGATCTTTGTCGCCGATACTGCGATCGGGATCTATTCAAAGCTCGTGAAGTATCTCATCTAGACCCAACGCAGCAACAAGAGCGTTTCCATCAGGCTCAAGAAGAGATGCGGGCGATCGGTTTAGATCCGCATTATTACACCGGATTTCGAGTGGCTCGGAGTAAGGGTTACGCACTTTATCAAAAAGGTATCAAGCTTCAACAAAATGGAGAACTCACGGAAATTAGTGAGGTGTCACCACTAGTCAAAACGATCGCAACCACTCAAGAACGATCTTGGGTGGTTGCGGTTGAGAGATGAAATGAGAGTCTACTGATTCGTCGTCGTCGGTTTTTGGCCTATATTTCGCTGGGAAACCAGTTTGGTAATGGTCGAGACGGCCCGGACGTACTGAGGGTCATCCAATGTGCCGAGTAAACGAGGATTGCCATAAAGCTTCTCCAATTGTTCGCGGGTCAAGGGCAACAAAATATCCGGCTCGATTCCCTTATGGCTGATGTCAATGCCATTGGGAGTGTAGTAATGGGCAATCGTAACCGCCAAACCGGAACCATCAGACAGCGGATGAACCGACTGAACCAATGCCTTACCAAACGTCTGAGTGCCAATGATGGTGGCTCGTTTGTTATCTTTGAGCGCGCCAGTCAAGATTTCGCTGGAGCTAGCTGAATTTTTGTCCACCAACACTACAAGCGGCAAGTTGCTAATGGCAGTCCGATTGGCAACGAGTTCTTCACTGCCGCCTCTGCGATCGACAGTTTTGACAATAGCCCCTTCATCCATCCACATCCGAGAAATTTCAACGCTAGACTGCAACAATCCCCCAGGATTACCTCGCAAGTCGAGAACGAATCCATTAACGTTATCTTTCTGGAGAACTTTAATTGCTTGACGCATTTGATCGGCAGCGTGGCTACTGAATTCACTCATGCGCATGTAGCCCACCCGAGTGGAGCCTTCTTGAGACACGCTGTAACGAACGGCTTGAAGCTCAATTTTTGCGCGGATCAATGGGAAATTAATCAGTTTGCCATTACGCTCGATTCTTAAGGTGACTGGGGTACCGCCTTTGCCTCGAATCAAGTTGGATGCATCTTCGACACTCATGCCCTTGGTGGGACGGCCATCAATGAACAGGACTCGATCGTTCGATCGGATATCGGCACGGGAGGCTGGCGAATTGGGTAGGGGTTCGACGATCGTCAAAACTTTAGTTTTGGGGTCCGCTTCTAATCGAATTCCCACACCTTCGAGATCGCCGGACGTTTGGCTGGTGAGTGATTCAAATTGCTTCGCATCCATAAACCGAGTGTAGGGATCCTCTAAAAGCTTGAGAGCCTTACGAAGGGCACCATAGGCTTGCTCTTTGGAGTTGTAATCGGGGGTGATGAGGCTGGTGCGGACGGCTTGCCAATCATTTTTGTTAAAGGAGCCATCGACATACTCTCGATTGACAATTTGCCAAGCTTCGTCAAGGACGGCTTTTGGACTGTCTTGTTGCCATGCAGCACGAACGGGAGAAGTAGGACTAATCAGCGTTCCAGTGGCAGCCACGATCGCGAGACCTGTGGAGAGCAATGAAGCACGGAGAAAAGACTTGCGAATCATAGAAAATCACCGGAGAGTGAGGAGAGCAAGCGAAGCTACACAAAAAGATTGTTCCCTAGTACAGAGGGAAAACCCGATGAACTGAGAAATGTTATCAAACGTTAATATTCTTACTAAAGACTAAGTTCCTAAACCATATCAACTATTTTCTTCTGACTATATAAAGGTTAGGCCATGAACTGAAGGTGATGCGAAGACTAAAGATAAGATCTAGATGGCACGATGTTTAAGTTATAGCGCTTAACTAGAATCTCAGCTTTAGTATAGACTACAGAAAAAATATTTGGATTCCTGGATTCCCTGTGACGATTTTTGAATTGGAAGTCATGATAAGAGAGAGTCTAAGAGTCGCCTTAACTAGCCTTAACCAACAAATTTATTCCCAGCTATGTTGCATCTAAATCAATTTTCTTGGGTTTTATCTGGGTTCATAAAAGTGGCGATAGCGGCAGTGGCGATAGCAGGCATCATCAAGCTTCAGCAGCCCCAGCTTCAGCAATTGTCAGCCCGAGACGTGGCATCGGCGGAAGATCAACGTCAAGAAGCACTAAATCTATCGCTAATGAACCGATCGCCGAGTTTTGGTTTTGATAATGTTTTGGCAGATTGGGCGTTTTTAAATTTTGTGCAATATGACGGAGATACGGCGACCCGGAAGGCGGTGGGCTATCCGTTGGCTCCGAAATATTTTGATATGATTACTCGTCTGGATCCACGATTTGTGGATAGCTATGTTTTTCTCAGCGGCATCATGTCCTACCAAATGGGAATGCCGAAGGAGGCGATCGCTCTGATGGATCGCGGCACCAGCGCCTTAACTCCGAAAGAGAATCCAAAGGCGTTTTTGGTTTGGCGGTTGAAAGGATTGGATCAGCTTTTGATGGCGAACGATTTAAATGGGTCGCAATTTTCTTATGACCAAGCGGGGGATTGGGCGCTGGCTTCAAGTGATGCATCGGTTCGGCAAGCGGGGCCGATTTTCAAACAAACGGCAGAGTTTATTAGGACGGATCCGAACAATAAGACGGTGCTGCTATGGTCTTGGAGCGCTATTTACGATCAGGCGGTGGTGACGCGAGATGAGGTGACGCAGGCGCGGGCGAGAGAGATGTTGCTGAAAATTGGGGCGATCGAACGCAACGATGAAAAGGGCACCATCTATTTTGAATTGCCACCAAAGCCTAAATCTGAGCCAAACTCTAAACCTGAATCAAAGTCTCAATCTGAATCAAAGTCTAAGTCTGAGCCAAAATCTAAATCTGAACCAAAATTCAAATCTGAACCAACCACGACACCGATCGCAACACCGACCGTAACACCAACGACAACACCAATCCCCCCGATCGAGCCTAACCCTACGCCAAAACCTTCGATTTAATGAGAGACTGACACAGTTCAGAGACTCTTGGCGCTGTTTCTATCGCACTCCCTATGCCTACTCCAAATCCCAAATCTAATTTGCCTGCGATCGCCGCTCCTGATTTGCAATCTGTCAGTAACACGGTCGCGAGTTTGTACGATACCTATCCATTCCCACCCGAGCCGCTGGTTGATTCTCCGCCTCCAGGTTATAACTGGCGCTGGAATTGGGATACGGCTTATAACTTTTGTGCAGGACGCAAACCCGATCGGCAAGATATCCGGATTTTAGATGCGGGCTGTGGAACGGGATGTAGCACGGAATATTTAGTGCATTTGAATCCGGAAGCCCAGGTGACGGCGGTAGATTTAAGTCCGGGGGCGTTGGAAGTGGCGCGGGAACGCTGTCGTCGGAGTGGGGCGATCGGGGCCGATTTTCAGCATTTAAGTTTGTTTGATGTTGATCAATTGCCAGGTCAATTTGACATGATCAATTGTGTCGGCGTACTGCACCATACTCCGGATCCGATTCGGGGCATTAAAGCATTAGCGGACAAATTGGCTCCGGGTGGAATTTTCCATATTTTCGTCTATGGGGAATTAGGTCGTTGGGAAATCAAACTAATGCAGGAAGCAATTGCACTACTACAAGGGGACAAACGCGGGGATTACCGAGATGGTGTGGCACTTGGGCGAGAAGTTTTTGCAACATTGCCAGAGGGAAATCGGTTGAAGCAACGGGAACTCGATCGGTGGTCGATGGAGAATCATAAAGATGAATGCTTTGCTGATATGTATGTCCATCCCCAGGAAATTGATTACAACGTCAATACTGTATTGGATTTTGCCGCGGCATCGGGTTTAGATTTTGTTGGCTTTTCTAATCCAAAATTATGGGAACTCGATCGTTTAATTGGCAAATCTCCTGAATTACTAGAACGAGTCAAAACGATGAATCAGCGCGATCGATACCGATTGGCGGAGATTCTAGATCCTAGTTCATTTACCCATTACGAGTTTTTCTTAAGTAAACCGCCGCTCGTTAAATTAGATTGGTTGAACGATGATGATTTACTAAATGCTATTGCTGAACGCAGTCCTTGTATGGAAGGCTGGGAAAGTAAGATGATTTTTAATTGTGATTATCAAATTGTGAATTTGAGTGATGAGGGATTTGCATTTCTGAAAGCCTGCAATGACAACACAACTGAGACTGTTGCCAGCATTATTTCCAGTGTAGGAATTGGCTTGGAAGAGGTCCGATCGTTGCAGAATCAGCAATTAATTTTATTAACTCCAAATTAATTGAATGAGCATTAGATGGATTAAGTATTAGATGGATTTCCGAATTGTAGTTCTTCTTTTAGGTGCTTTCGGAATCCATTGACTAGCAATCATATCGCGAATTTCTCGATCGAAAAAATCCATCGCACGAGCTACGGCTTCCTGATCTGTACAGCCATGAGCTAATGATTCACTTCTAAGTTTTTCGTGTTTACTAAAATGCATTAAAAATAATTCTTTTAAAACATCATTACTAATGTCTCGGTTGACAATAGATGTCATTTCTAGCAACTCGTCACACCGATCGGGATTCAAGCGCACGTAGGGACTATCTTTCCAAAATTTGGTTGAATGCCCCTGATAAATAGTAATCAAATCTTGTCGCTTCATATCTTACGTCGTTAAACTCTGAAATAAAATCTGCTCTAGCATATCGTAAGGTCGTGTCAACAAATCAAGGCGATCGAAACCACCGCACCGGGCCTCACGAAAAATGGGATTTCTTTAAGCCTTGCTTCAGCCTCAGAGGTCCATTCCATAATTTATGAATTCTTATTCAAAGTGTATAACTTGACGTTTCTGTGTAATTCAGTTTAGCAGGCGATCGGGCATTCTGAAGTAGAGAAGTATCGCTTTGATTCGTTGACACGACCTTACGTTATGCTAGAGGAGATTTCACTTCAGAGATTAGTGACCTAAGACATGAAGCGACAAGACTTGATTACTATTTATCAGGGACATCTAACTAAATTTTGGAAGGATAGTCCCTACGTGCGCTTGAATCCCGATCGGTGTGATGAGTTGTTAGAAATGGCCTCTATTATCAGC
>JAYUEU010000003.1:0-3245 GCA_043739065.1 Synechococcales cyanobacterium
TTCCGGAGGATAAATTTAATTTATAGTAGAAATTAGTCCATCTCTGTACATATAGCCAACGCAACCCTACGCCGAAAGACTAAAAATAATCCTCGACTCATGATCGTCCGGCCTCACCAACGATTTCTGAAACCAATCCTGCTGCATCTCCCGCCCAATTAGCGATCGATTGTTCTTCGCTTCACGACGCTGTTTCGGGGACTTGATTTTTGAAGATTGGGAACGATCGACAGCTATAGTCATGTGTAGAAGATAGACAATATTTCTCTCTTCTACAGTATGTTCTAAAATCCCAGATACCGTATCAGAATTAAGCTGACAATATTCGCCACACGATATACACTACGTCGCTGTTCCACAAAGCCGATGATGAGAGTTGAACTCACGACCCCCTAATTACGAGTTAGGTGCTCTACCACTGAGCTACATCGGCAAAAATCCAGTCTAAATAATAACAGAGACCCGTAAAATACACCATACTAGATCTCAGATTAATTCCCCCATCCCCATTCATCATTCTCCATGCCCCAACCCACCAAACGCAACACCCTGCTCGAAACCGATCCCGATAAATATGCCCTACTCCGCGCCGAGACCATGGCTCCCTACCGAAACCTAAGGCTTTTTGTTTACGCAGGTTGTGGTGCCTCAGGTTTAATTGGCGGCGTAGTATTTCTAGCCCAGATTTTAGCGGGCCGAAATCTAGACACAGCCATCCCAAATTTCGCCGTACAATCCGGGGTTATCGCACTCATGGGCGGCCTATTTATCTGGGAGCAAAAACGCAAAACCAAACTTGTTGAAGCATGGCGCGAAAAGATTAAACGCGATCGGACTACACCTTAGAATGAGCAATTGAAAATGGTGAATTAAACAATGATTGCATTCTCAATTCACCATTCATTTCAATCCCTACATCGGCGGAGTCTTAGAAATTCGCCATGCAATAATGACAACCACAACTCCGGCAGAAATCAACGCTAGCCAGTCTTGCCAACTTTCAGGAATCATCTCATACATCAGAACTAGCCCTTAGTCTTCAGCGAATACGTACTTGTAAAGGTCCTTTGGATCTGGCTCAGGACTTGAGAGCGCAAACTCAACCGAGTCTTCGACATGAAGCTGAATCTTTTTATCGATGCTTTTCAGTTCTTCCGCCGTCGCCACGCCATTTTCCGTCAGATGAGTCATCAGTTGCTTAATCGGATCACGGGGGAACCATTGATCTTTTTCCTCATGCGATCGTAACTCATCAGGATCCGCCAAAGAATGTCCCCGGAAGCGATAAGTTAACGCCTCGATCAACGTCGGACCTTCACCCGCACGGGCACGTTCAACTGCTTCTTGAGCAATCCGGCGCACCTGTAACACATCCATCCCGTCTACCTCATAGGCAGGCAACCCGAAAACCGCGCCTTTCTTGTAGACTTCCGGTTCAGGTGTCGATCGATCGTGAGCCATCCCGATCGCCCAACGGTTGTTTTCCACCACAAAAATAATCGGCAGCTTCCACAGCGCCGCCATATTCAAACATTCAAAAAACTGACCATTATTCGACGTACCATCGCCAAAGAAGCAAGCCGTCACCTGATCCGCCGACGTATTTCCCATGACCTTACGACGATACATCGTTTGATAGGCCGCACCCAACGCCACGGGAATTCCTTCGCCAATGAATGCAAAACCGCCCAGCAAGCCATGTTCAGCTGAGAACAAATGCATCGAACCGCCGCGACCTTTGCTACATCCGGTCGCCTTCCCAAACAATTCAGCCATCACTTCACGGGCTGGAACACCACAGCTCAAGGCATGAACATGATCTCGGTAGGTGCTGCATACGTAGTCTGTACTCTGGCGCATCGCACGAATAACGCCCGTTGCAACCGCCTCTTGACCATTATAAAGATGGACAAATCCAAACATCTTGCCGCGATAATACATCTCGGCGCATTTGTCCTCAAAGGTCCGTCCCAACACCATATCCTCATACAGCATCAACCCTTCGTCGCGGGTGATTTGAGCGGGTTCCACAGACTGAGCCGGATATATGCGTTCGTAAGCCATGGGTGAAGTCCTAACTCGCTGAAAACTGCAATGCTTAAACTGTCCGAAACTGAACTCCTAGACCGTAAATCCAGATCATTCACTACGCCGTTAACCACAATATCGTAAAACTCTATCGTAAAACCTCGTCTCCCGTCATCTTTCGGTCTGCCCTCTTCGCCGAAAATATATTTTCAGCATATGATTTTAATTATCCGCTGAGATAAAGAGTCCGCGTGCCCGAGTTCGCTCGAACCATGTATGATATCTCTAAATTTTGAAAGCTCTCAGTCTTAGATATTCACTCCCAATAATTGATCAAAAGAGTTGATTATAAAGGCTATGTGGGAACCAGCATTCTGAATATTGTTAGGCAATTACTGGGGAACTAGACTGTGCGCATACCGCTCGATTACTACCGAATTTTGGGTTTACCGATTCAGGCTCCTGCTGAGCAACTGAAACAAGCTCACGGCGATCGGACTCACCAGATGCCCAGACGGGAATATTCGGAAAATGCGATCGAGGCCAGACGGGCGTTATTGGATGAAGCCTATGCTGTGCTGACGGATCCCGATCGGCGTTCTGACTATGACCAGCGTTTCTTGGCAACAACAGCCTACGACACAGAATTGTCGCCTCTAGAGTCGGGTAGCGGTCGTTCGGAAACACCAGATCCAACCCCTCACATTGATATTGCGGACGAGCATCTAGTCGGGGCATTGTTGATTTTGCAAGAGCTGGGAGAATATGAGTTAGTCCTTAAAGTTGGACGACCTTACCTCAGCAGTGGCCGTTTGGGGAATGGATCGAGCAGCCTAAAAAACGGTCAATTTGGCGATCCCCATATCGCTTTGACTGACACGGTTCTAACCATCGCCTTGGCCTGCCTTGATTTAGGGCGTGAACATTGGCAACAGGGACAGCACGAAACTGCCGCTGAAGCGCTTGAAACTGGCGAAGAATTGTTAGTGCGAGAAGGGTTGTTTGTGGGGATTCGGGGAGAGATTCAGTCGGATCTCTTACGACTCCGACCCTATCGGGTTCTAGAGCTTTTAGCGCTGCCGGATCAACAGTATCCAAGCGATCGAAAAAAAGGACTGAAACTCCTTCAGGACATGCTGCGAGAACGCGACGGTATTGATGGCGCGGGCGACGACCAATCAGGCTTGAGCATTGACGACTTTTTGCGATTTGTGCAG
>JAYUEU010000004.1:0-9311 GCA_043739065.1 Synechococcales cyanobacterium
CATCGGCTTAGCCCCCAGACCACAAAATTAAGTGTGTGTAAATTAAGTGTTTATATTGTGCGTCATCTTTACAAGATTACGATCGAAAAAAGCGATCGAGAGTTTAGCATTTCTCGATCGCTTCTAATTTTGGATTATTTCTTAGAAAAATCTATGAATAATTAGGGCTGACGGCAGACCTGGAATCCATTTTTGAAATCTTTTGGTCCCGTGTAACCTGAATTTGTAGCTAAATCAGCCAAGGTTTGACGACCTGCATAAAACTTCCCTCCCACTTCCCAGCTCGGGAACCCAAAGGACTGACCCGTTTGCTTTTCAGCTTCTGGCCTTATGCTGGCACAGGCTTTCGGATTTGCATTTTTGCCATCATCCGCACATTCAACATAGTCAAATTCTTTCATGGCTTCTTTACCAAAAAGCTGCTTCTGTTCACAACAGTGCGGACACCAATAAGCACCATACATTTTTGCCCCTGTTGCTTTTAAGTGCTTGGCCAGTTGCACTTCAGAATCACCTGAAGTGGTATCCACGACAAAGAACGTATTACCAGCAGCATTAGTAATCGCTCCGGTGCCAGGAGCCGCTGAGGTCAGGCTTCCGCTTCCAGCAAAGGTCACAACCAAAGTCGCGATTCCTACCAGAATTCCCTGAAAAATCAGCGTCCCCTTATCGTCCCAGTCTCGTCCTAAGAGGGTCGTGCCAAACATAATGGCAGCAAAGGTCGCGGAGGCTAGGCAAAACGGACAGAGTCCAGCGAGTCCCAACGGCGCTACGAATTGCGAAAACATAACGTACATGAGCCAGCCGCTAAATAGGGCCATACCCGTGGCACCTAGAAATAACAGCATCCAGGTTTTGTCTTCTAAACTGCGCTTCAGCGATCGGTTGCTTTCTTCATTCACAAAAAGAGGTGCGATCGCCAGAACAAACATCCCCGCGTAAGCCAACATCCCAAATAATGACAACGGCTGCCCAAAGAACACCGCATAGGGACTCGCTAACACACGGCAGCTTCCCGTTGCACAAGCAGTGTCCCCACCGAAAAACTTCATGTAGGTCAAGTAGGCGGTATTTAGGAAGCCTAGACCTGCAACTCCACCAATAATGGGGCGCGCCCAAGTTTGAATCCAAGGCGTTGAACGGCGGCGACTGGTCATACTCTCTTTTACAGCAGAACTGATGTCTATTTTTACTTGTCTATTGTACTCACGGTTTTTGCCTTACGATCGTCTCGCCCCATCAGAAACCCGATGACTTCAAAAAAATTGGAAAGAGGACTTGCCAACATCAAGAAGGTTTGCTACCTTAGTTAAGCGCTCGCGAAGAGTTAGCAAGCCGGGATAGCTCAGTTGGTAGAGCAGTGGATTGAAAATCCACGTGTCCGGAGTTCAAATCTCCGTCCTGGCATGGTCTCAGGCATTGTCATTATTAATAAAAAGTCCCTGGTTTTGCTTAGAACTCAGGGACTTTTATTTTTCTATTCCGTGATGCGTAGTGGCGGTAAATGATATTCGGGCTATTTCCTGAGAGGTAGGCAATATCATTCACATCCATTCCCGCTTCGAGCGCCATGGTGATCCAAGTGTGGCGGCAATGATATTGACTCATATACCGGAAGATTAGCCCCTCTTCGACCATTTCAGTTACGAGTGGTCTCCAGTGGCGAGTTTGAAAGTTATGGAATTCCATGCGGCCTCCTTTCTCACCCGGTAGCACAATTTGCGATCGGTCCATGGGTTCGGGTCGTAGTCCCAGTAGGAAGAATCTCAGCCGTTCGTTGACGGGAAAGAATCTATCTTTTCTGGTTTTGGTGGGTTGAATGACCATTCCTGGCTGTGCGGCTCGCACAAAGTGGATAGCGCTTAGGTCTGGCTTGATTTGTTCCCAAGTTAAGGCCGCTGCTTCCGATGGACGGCATCCGGTCCAAAAGAGAAATTTTACCCATGGGGCGAAGTAGGGATTCACGGTGGAAAAGCGATCGATGATTGCGGCCCGCTCGTGAGGCTCGAAGGCAGTCCATTGATTTTCGATATGGCTTGTTCTGCGGATGTCTTTGGATAGGCCGCTGAAGGGATTGGTGTTGAGTTTGTCGCTGTTGAAGGCCCATTCACAGCAGGCATTGAAGCTCACCATAAGCCGCCGTACTCGCTCATTGGCGTAGCGCGGTTTCTCCTCGCCGTCGGGCACTTCCATTAACCAGTCACGAATCTCGATCGCGGTGGTGAGTGTCTCAGGGAGTTTGGTGATGAGAACTCCAGTTTTGGCAAAGTCTCTCATCGTATTTGCCGTTAGCTGACCTCGCTTGAAGTCGCTGAACTGACTCCAAAGCACGGCAAGCTTAACGGGCTTGATGGCTCGCTTGCTAATGCGCTTAGGCATATGAGGTTACATTTACAGGGCTTGAAATGACGATGGTTCGCAGGATGTGGCGTTGAGTGTGCCAACTTGAAAGCGATTATTCTTTTGCGTTTTTTTTCTGCATGTCAAAACGTCTAAAAAAGTGTGGATGGTGTGGATAAACGCTGAAAAGGCTTGCTGTGAAAAGGTTTGAGGTGTCCGCACCTTTGTCCACACCTCTAAAAAAGGTATGACTCGATCCATACTTCGACGATTACCTTCTTTTTGTTCATACCTACACAAGGTATGGCGGGGGTATGGGCAAGGTGTGGATTAGCTGAAGTCCTTACCTATACTCTTTTCTATATAAAAGGTATATATATATCCATACCATCCATACTTTTTAAGAGTTTTCTGCAACTTTTTCCCATACCTGTTGTCTTTGGTTCATAAAGTTCTTTCTACGGCTAGTCTTTTTAAATCCCATCATTTTTATAATCCCTGAAACCTGCATCTGTTCCGACCTTCCGACTTTATCTATTGAGAGTTTTAACGCGTCAAACAGAATTTCACCTACCGTGATTTCTTTAAGTCCGTCTATGTAGAATTCGATCGCGGCTTGCCATGGATGCTCACGCTGATATTTTTTGTTCTCATCACGTTGTAGGCGTTCCTCATCAGGCGTTAGCCACCATTGTTCTCCGGCTTCGTAGGCTGCGACCGCTCCGGCCCATACGGTGTCTCGGTTTGCTATTAACCAAGACACGTCGATTTTTTCCGGTGTGACAGGAATTACCCAGTAACGGCGGTTTCCTGTTTCGTCGGTGAAGAATTCTGTTTCGTTGGTGGTCCCGGCCATCAGGCTACGCCGCGCCAATTGAATTGGAAGCTTCGCGTAAAGCGGTCGCAGCCATTCATATTGCAGGGTCATGAATGCTTTCAGCTCACTGCTACAGGCTTTCTTGAAGGTTTTATCTATTTCAGGGCATTCAATGAGCCAAACCCTATGTGCTGTCCTCACTTCATCGTCGGAAATCTTGCCGCCCTTTAGCCCGTTAGCGTTAAACCATTCTTCCTGGGGAACGAGCGCTGAAAAGAATGATGATTTTCGTTGTCCTTGCCGTCCTTGCAGTATTAGGGTGTCGTCTGCTTTGCAGCCCGGTTTATACGCTCTGGCGACGGCGGCGATTAGCCACTTTTTGAAGTAAATCTGATGGATTGCGTGCCCGGTTCCAAAGAAACGAGCGGCTAGGTCTGCAAGGTCGTTTGGTTTGGCGGTCTTTTTGCAGTTGTCTAAATAGTCGGTGACGCTGTTGAACGATCGTTTTTGAGCCAGTCTGACGCAAATATCCATTACATCCTCTTTCCCGGATTTGATGGGAAGACCGTAATCAATAGAGAGCGTCATTTTTGCGAATTCTAGGGGGAATTTATCCCGGCCTAGATAGAAATTTTGGGTCGCTTCATCAAATCTAAGCTGTTCGCCTATTTCATCCTCAATCATCTCATAGTCAATCTGTAGGCGGGTTTCGCCGCCCCGATAGGTTTTTGTTATGGTGGGTTCTTTCGCGGGGTTGATGGCTCGTTCCTTGGCCTCGTTCTCACGCCTTGCCTTGGCTAAATCTTTGAGCCGCTTGCTGAAAAGCTTTCCGGCTGAGAATGCGTTATGACCATGAGCTTTGCACCAGGCCGCAAGTTCAATATCGAGCATTTCCTTTGAGGCGCTGATTTCGTCCCCTGATTCAAATTTGTAGGCTAGTTCGTCTATTTTGCATTCGATCGCGATCGTGGCGGCTATGGCCTGGTCGTCTAGTGATTTCGCTGATTTTGGCGCTGATTTTCTGGCTTTGTATTCCTTCTGAGTTTCTCTTGACCAGGGCGCGACGGCATCGCGTATTTTTCCGGTGTCGCACTGGTTTGACCAACATTTGTAGGCACCTGTCTTTGATATTGATAGGTCATTCCCACCGCACACGGGACAGATGAATTTCCCGCCTTTCGACGGCGTGAGTTTGTCAACATGATCGAGCATGTTGAATTGCGTAGTTGCCATGTTCATTATCGATCGGCTCTCTGTCTAGTAGATGGTTAGTGCGATTTGGTCCAACATTGGTCTAAAATTCCGTGCTCGATGGCGATCGCTCTATCACCCTCGAAGACGCATACTCGTTTAGGCTTCTCGGCACAGTACCCGAGGGCTTGAATCAATGCCACTGCGTAAACTACAGCCGTCTGACCATCATGAAAAATCAGCCCGTAGCGAGCTGTGCCTAGCGTTTTGCGTGTCATATGTTTTGGGGAAATAGTTTTTAGGCGATCGGCTCACAAGGGGCGATCGTTTTTTTGCATGGATGCACTTGACTAGTGAATTCGTTTAGTCCTTGTCGATGGCTGCCCAGATCTCATTTTTTCTTGCATTTATCGAACCAAGGGTTAGAGATGCGCCTTCATTATTCAATTGGTCAAATGCTTCATAGAAGAGGATTAGCTGCTCTACTTGCGCGCCCTCATTCCGTCCATTGCGCTCGGCAATCCGACACAGCAACTCTCTCAAATCGCTATCGAGCTTGTAATTAACTCTATCTGTAGCGCGCTTTCGCTTTGGTCTACCCACAATCATTGCAGTCATAAGATTCTCAACTATTAAACATTGATTTGTACAAATTACTGTAAAAGTACAGTTTTTGTACAGGAAAAAAACATACAGCCTACTTATAAAAATGCCTGTTTTCCATGAGTTTTGCTCATGCATTTCGTATGTACAAAACACATAGACTAGGTGTACTGTTTATTCAACGAACACACCGCAGCCTAGAGCGTCGTCTTTAGCAGGTAAGCCCTGGTAAATGCGGAATGGTCAGTTAAAAGCAAATGTGACCGATCGCCGTGGTAGGACGATCGGTCCTTCCTACTCCACTACCAGGATTAACAATGACAAATGAAGACATCTATGAAGCCGCTCATAAGTACCTTTCTGCGCGTAAGGAAGCGGAAGACATGGCGGAAAAACAGCAATTAGCAAGCATCGTTAGAGACAATCTGGAGAAAGAGCTTATCTATCTGTTGAATGGGCGCTTTGCAAATCAGGCGGTGTATCTGTATCTAAAATCCGGTGAAACTTTGCACTGTCACTATGACTACGCAGAACGCTTCACTCACTTCACGTTAGGTAAAAGCCTTATCGAGGGGTCAGATGGAAAATAAATGGAGAAATCTGGCTTCAATTGCGATCGTTGAAAACCGCGTATTCCATGCACTAACCAAACGGAACTAACAATGAAATCACCTGACTTAGAAATATATGAAGCCGCTCGCGAGTATCTTGCGGCGGTTGAGCAATCGGAAGACCAGATGGCTAAAGCGCGAGCAGCAAACTCCGCTACTTACGATCGAAAAAAAGCCCTTATCAAGCTGCTCCATGAGCTTTGCGACATTGAGGAAACCTTCTGCCTACGTCTTACAGACAGTGAATTGCTTGTCTGTTACTACGACGGCGAAGAGGGATTTGTCGATTTCTCTCAAATTCAGGCATTTTCTGAAGCTCTCGTCTACCCAGCTAAACAGGATTAATCATGGCTAAACAACTCAAGACCGAACCCATTCAACGCGACGAGAACTTAGACGATGCCGAAGCATTCCTAACCGCCGCCTCTGCCCGTCAAGACCTGGCGCTCAAGCAACTCGAAGAGCGACTAGATACCCTCGGTGACGACTTTGCGGCCCGTGTGCGCACCATGGTTGAACGCGGATTGATGTCGGCGCGCTCGAAAGCTTTGCGAGAAATCAGGACGATCGATGTAGGTTTTTTCCTCCAAACCGACGAGGGAATCTCGCATGGTTCCGAACCTATCCTCACCGAATCTCAAGAGGTAAACCAATGATTGACGAATTGAAAGAATCACTCTTAGAAAATCCCACAGGATTCGCGATCGCCGCAATATCCGTTGGAGCCGTTGCGATCGGCCTCTTCATCGGCATCTCTAAGGGCGGTTTGAAAGCTTCACCCGCTCAACAGCAACTAGAAGAACAAGCCGTCTCCCAGATGCTCAACACCAAATCAATAGAAATAGCGAACGCCAGATTTGACGCGGGGTGTGAGGGTGTCTTCTACCTTGCTCCTGGAACTAGCACCTATCAGCCACTAACTGAAGGTGTGGGCGTTCTCTCCGGTGCCTATTGGCAGAGATGGGCCAAGGCAAAAGTGAAACCCTCACCCGCCGTTACCGACTATCTACCCGCCAAAACAACTGTCTGTGATGCTTACGGGAATGTTGGCATTTTGGCCAAACAACCCAACGGACCCGCCGTCATCAGTGATTTGTTGAACACTCCAGATGTCAGCCGTATCAAAAAGATGATGTCTCGCTATCTGTCCGCCGTCCGCCCTCAAGTAGGTTCCTAAAATGTCTATATTCAACAAGAAACGCGCCATCGAAGCTTACGAAGATTCTCGATTTATTCAGTTCACGTCCTGGATGCTCTTTATCGGATTATTTGCAGCCTTAATCACTATTGCGATCGTCAACATCAAGCCATACACCATAGTTGGGGCAAGTGTAGCGGGAAGCTCTGAATGGTTATATGGGATCCCCTTAATAGGATGGATAGCGAAATCATTATCTATTGGAGTCGAACATATCCTCGCTGTTTTGATTTGGATTCCTGTACAGATTCTCGAATGCATGTGGCTGGTTATTTCCGTAGACGCAAAGGCTCAAAAAGCGTCTCTAAGACAATCGGCTTCACTTACCAGAGATTTAGTCGAAGCCCGAAGAGGGGGACCAGAGTCCCGCGCCGCCGCTAGACGCATTTCCCGAATTCCCTTCTTCTTCACCAAATGGGCGGCCATGCTCTCACTCGGTGCCTACACTTTCGATTTAGTAGTCGGTCTACGGGCGTATCCAGTCTGGAAGGATTGGACCAGCTTCCAGATGTGGGCAAAGTCAATGGATACGATTTGGATAAATTCTGCCAATCTTCAAGACTTGATATTTATGCTTTTCAGTTTTGAAGCCGTCCTAGTCTTGGTTCTAGTCGTTTGGCAGTGGGTTGGATTCCGAAAGGATGGTGGTAGTGATGCTTAGTTCTATTTCCGGTGATGAATTCCCGGTTCTGCTCAAACGTCATCAAGCCCAATCGGATGACAACCTAGACAAGATTGAGGACATTGCTGACGATGTTTTAAAAGGGGCTTTGCAATCCTCAACGCTACCGTTGCTATCTGGCCTCGGTGTAGGCTTCACGATCGCCGCTATATCCGGTGTACCGTTCATCGGGGCGATCGCCTCTTCCTACTTTCTCTACACCGCCTTCTCAACTGCAAAGCGCAAAGGTGAAGAGGCTGAGTACATCAAAGATAAAGGCGTTCTCGCTCACTGCCTAAAAGAGCCTGAGTTGGTGCGCTATGCCGAGATTGTCGGACTGCGAACCTGCATGGATGAGATAAAAACAGCCTATCGGGACGGACAGCCTATCACCGCCGCTGCTCGAAAAATGCTTAAGGCATCAGGCGAAACCGCCACTAGACGGACGATCGCAAGTTTCATGGATGAACTCAAGAAACTTGATTTGATAGAAGATGGTGAAAAATCCTTGCTCATCGATGCATCTGGGGAAGTCCCCGCGATCGCGCCGTCGAAAGATAGTTACTTTAACGAGAAAACAGGCGAAGGGAGCTTCTTACTAGATGCGGTGATGAAGTCCCCTGGTATCTCTCGCCTGATGATTGGTGGGCAACGAACGGGCAAATCCTACTTCGCCGCCGTTGCCTCTCAGTTGCTAGCTTCCCTTGGCTGGAGAATCTATCACATCAACCTTGCTTCATATGGTACAGAGGATTCCTACTACTGGAAACACGTTACTAAAAGCGTCCAGGGCGACTTAGCCTCCATCACTGATCCGAAAGAGGCTAAAACCCTTATAGAATCTGCGATCGAGTGCCTGAATGAATTTTGGGCAGATGAGAAAGCGATCCTCATTGCCGATGAGATTTCCTATATCGGTTCTAAGTTCGGAATGTGGCAAACCGAGGCAGATGAATATCTGTGCCTTGTAGCGGGTCGCATCTCAGCGCTCACTAGCACCGGAATGAAACGGGCGAAAGCAATATGGGCGTTGTGTCCTGAGTTGGTTAGCGGTTCCCTGAAAGGTCCAGCAAAAGCGGTTAAGTCCCTTGATTTAATGCTGTTTGCGATCGCGCCGGGTCGTACGGTCGAATGGGAGGGACAAGAAATCTCATTCAATAAGAGTCTCTACGGTCAGGTTTCCTACAACTTCGATGGCGTATCTATGCCAACTGACGAGCAAGTTGCTCTATGTGCAGCCCATAACATCGATCGAATTTGCATGATTAATAACGAATGGATTCCGGTGGGTGAGTTGCCAGTACTAACGGCCCCGATTCCCCAGATTCCCGATAGTCCCGCTGAAATTCTTCGCGCTTGGGGCGGTGCTAGTCCCTACGAGGTCTTGACCCATGGATTAGCGACGATGTTAATGCCCCAAGAGACAGATCCAGCGCTCGACCTCATTAATGAGATCGAAGATCCGGATAGAAGAGAAGCTCTGTCGATCGCCTATCAGTGGGCATTATCTAAGTCCGAAAGTTCGGGTGAAATCAGGAGGAATGATTTCATAAACCGCGCTAGAAACGAGCGGAAATGTCAGTACCTAAAGCGAAATCGTAATCAGATTTGGGAGGAGCTTGAAGCCCTAATTGAGGGGTAACGGTAACGGGTAACGCGAAAAAACAGCATGGTAACGCCCGTTACTGGACTGTTACGCGTTACCGTTACGCGTTACCGTTACGCGTTACCACCCACAAAACCTTAAAAACCACCTTCGGAACTAAAGCCGATCGGTGGTTTTTTTATTGAGAATTTGCCTCTGGCCTGAAATTGGCCTACATCACCTTGAAGTGATAATTGAAACCCGCGCCATTTCATGGAGCTTATTGCGAATAAAACCCGCAAAAC
>JAYUEU010000005.1:0-17371 GCA_043739065.1 Synechococcales cyanobacterium
TTAAAAAGCGAATTTTTCGCCACCCGCAACTCTGGTTTGTCAATCCGCACCGTCACCGTCACGCCGTCGTCACCAAAGCTCACGCCTCGTACACTCCCCACAGTGCTGCCCCGATAGCGCACAACGGCACCCTCAGACAACCCCGACGTATCCTTAAATTGCACCACTACTTCATAGCCAGACTGTCCGAAGGTGATGCCCCGCAGCCACAGCACACTTGCCCCTAATGCCCCCAATCCACCCAAAATAAATAGTCCTAACACGCCTTCCCGCCCTAGCCTTGTTCCCATGACTTAATCTCCACGTAATTAATTGGGTAAAATACCCGGTAAAATCCAAACTTAAAAATCTAAACTTAAAAATTCAAGCCTCAACTAATCCAAAACCCGAATCGGTCCAGTCACGCTGCCCGCAAAAAATTGACGTACCAATGCATTATTTGTCGTATCAACCTCGGCGATCGGACGATCCCACTGCACCTTCCCGTCGTATAAAAACAACACGCGTTCCGCCGTCCGTCGAATTGTACTTTCTTGATGCGTCACCATCACTGAACTGCGCCCTCGTCCAGCCTTCTGACGCACCTCACAGACTAAATCTTCAA
This sequence comes from Synechococcales cyanobacterium, assembly GCA_043739065.1. Classification (GTDB taxonomy): domain Bacteria; phylum Cyanobacteriota; class Cyanobacteriia; order Leptolyngbyales; family Leptolyngbyaceae; genus JAAFJU01. The sequence goes on from JAYUEU010000005.1 coordinate 605, forward strand.
TAATAGTGGAGGCGATCGGATCCAAGCCTGCTGTCGGTTCATCGTACAACAATACCTTTGGCGTATCGTCAGGATTTTGAGGATTTTCCAAAATTGCCCGTGCAAAACTTACCCGCTTTCGCATTCCGCCCGATAGTTCCGCTGGATACTTGTCGCCAATATTCGGCAATCCCACCGTCTTTAAACATTGATTGACCAACACCTGTATTTCTGCTCGGTTCAAGGTTGAATGTTGATAGAGCAGGAAGCCCACATTCTCTTCTACCGTCAAGGAATCAAACAGCGCCGCCTGCTGAAAGACCATGCCAATTCTGCTGCTAGCCAAATTATCTTCGGCCAACCCTTGACGCAGTTTTCCCTGAATAAAAACCTCTCCTGCATCAGCCGCCACCAAGCCCGCAATCACCCGAAGCACCGTCGATTTTCCGGTTCCGGATGGTCCAATAATCGCCATCGCTTCGCCGGGATAAATTTTTAAGCTAATGCCATCTAAGACTTTCTGTGAGCCAAATGATTTTGATATATTCCTCAGTTCTACTAATGGTGGCGCTAAGGGTTCTAGAGATGGTGTTTCAGACGATGATACGGACGGTGTCATTTCACAAAACCTAACCTACATGCTTCAGTAAATCCGACTATCGTTATCTACTTATTATTTATTTTAAGTTCTAGTGTTTTCTTTGAGGGAATACTTGCAGAATCAAGAACCTACGTTATTCTTCTCAGTATTACTGATTATTTTATTGTGCCTAAGTTAAGGCATGAAGCAGGAAATTATTTATCCGGTTAACTAAAAGCATGACAGCCCATCGCTCCTTTAAACTAGCTGTTCGATCTGCCCGTCGGTTCCGATCGGTGCGTCAGTTCCGATCGCGCCAAGAAGCCTCGCCTCACTGGATGATGATGCTTCCTGATGGCGTTGGCAAATGGATGAAATGGATGACCCCTGGAATGTCCATGAAGCGATGGATGTTGATTAGTGCGGGCGGGGTGCTGATGATTTCGCTGGGCTTTGCAATTTGGGTGAAGCTCACACCAATTTTTTATATCACTCAGCTTTTTAGTGATCTTTTGGAATACATCGCACGCACGGTGCCGAATTATATCAGCGGTCCTCTTGTGATTCTGACGGGCATGGCGTTGGTGTGGCTGGGGCAAACCCGCACCTTTAATTCCATTACCCAAGTGTTAATTCCTGACCATGATCAACGCCTAGTCGATATGATTTGGGATCATCGTCGCTTGAATCGAGGCCCAAGGATTGTCGTGATTGGCGGCGGAACTGGATTGAGTACGTTGCTGCGTGGACTCAAATTGCTCAGTACAAATTTGGTTGCGATCGTGACCGTGGCTGATGATGGTGGGTCCTCCGGGCGACTGCGGCGAGAAATTGGGGTGTTGCCGCCCGGGGACATTCGTAACTGTTTGGCGGCGTTGGCAGACGAAGAAAAATTGATTACTGAGTTGTTCCAATATCGATTTCAAGCGGGAGATGGCTTAGTTGGTCATAGCTTTGGCAATCTCTTTTTGACAGCTCTCAGCGAAGTCAGTGGAGATCTAGAGCGGGCGGTGGAAGCGAGTTCAAAAGTGCTAGCGATTAAGGGCGAAGTGTTTCCTGCCACCCTTAGCGACGTGCGCCTCTGGGCCGAACTCGAAGATGGTCGCCGGATTGAGGGTGAATCTCAAATTCCCGAAGCGCGGGGCAAAATCGTCAAAATCGGCTGTACTCCTGCCAATCCACCCGCATTGCCCAAGGCCATCCAAGCCATTCGTAATGCGGATTTTATTATCATCGGACCGGGCAGTCTCTATACCAGCATTGTCCCTAATTTGCTGGTTCCTGAAATTCGTGAAGCGATCGCGGCGACCCAAGTTCCCTGTGTTTATGTCTCCAATGTCATGACTCAACCGGGCGAAACTGATGGATATACCGTCGCGGACCATATTGAGGCGATCGATGAAATTTCTGGCTTTCCGTTATTTGATGCGGTGTTAGTCCAGCGCCGTCCGCCCTCGAAGTCGTCGATTGAAAATTATGCAAAAGAAGGCTCAATTCCTGTTGTTCTCGATACTGATCGGGTGACAAGCTTGGGCCGACGGATTATTCGGGCAGATGTGATGGAAGAAGACAGTGAAGGATTTGTGCGTCATAATCCCGATCGGTTAGCGAAAGTGCTGTTGCGTTGGTATGCTGCGATGAAACTTGAGCAGAAGTCATGAATCACCTTAATCTGCCCAATCTCCAAGCGACTCATGATCTTGGGGTCCGACTGGGAAAAACCTTAAAGCCCGGTACCGTCTTGCTTTTGACGGGAGACTTGGGAACTGGAAAAACGAGTCTTGTCCAGGGTATTGGGGCAGGATTAGGTATTGTCGAAACCCTAGAGAGTCCGACGTTTACCCTATTGAATGAATATCATGATGGTCGAGTTCCGCTCTATCACCTCGATCTCTACCGCCTCACGCCTCCTGAAGTTGCAGAACTCTACCTCGAAGGCTATTGGGATGGGACAGAAGCGCCCTTGGGAATTATGGCGATCGAATGGTGCGATCGTTTGCCTTATTTGCCCGATCGATACCTCAATCTCACGCTTACCCATACTGAAACGGGGCGTAATTTAAGCTGGAATGCGATGGGCGATTCTCAGGAAATTATCTAAATATCACTAGATTTAACTAATTTGTTAAGTAAATAATTTATCAAGTCATCCAACACTTTATGCCTTTGGTTTTCGTTGTCCGATCGCAACTAGCCGATTGATGCTCTTGGGCAAATAGTTTCCTGCGCTGTATTGATCTAGATGTTGGAAAATTGCGATCGATGGCGTGACTCGGCAGCTAAAAAATTCCACGATGGCCCGACCATCCGGGAAAATTTTGACTTTAGGAGATAAATTCTTCACTTCTCCCCGCCATTGCCATTGCAGTTGCTGAGGGATACCACTGATTAACGTATGTTTGCTCCAAATCCCCCGTTTACCGAGTGCACCAAACTCTTGTAGCTCGCGACGTAATAATGAAGCATACACATAGGAACCTGCACTGTTATCGCCTTCGATCGCTAAACTAATATCCTCTAGACAGCCCAGTGGTTTAGGTGGTTCTTCTTCAGTTCCAGCGGCAGAGAGCGCTTGTTCTAGATTGGCGGTGGTGCCCATAGCGTCTGGAATGGCCCAAGTTTTACCGACCCCTTCTTCACCTTGGCGGTAGAGATACGTTGCTAGTCGGTAGCCCGATCGTAGATTTAATCCCTGTAGCTTCATGAATGCCACACCGGGATCCATAACGCTGATGTACCAGTCTCCGCAATTATTGGGTTTGGGGACTCCCTCCTCCATTCCTCCACCTACTCTAAATAAATCGCCCAATCCAGCCAATGAGTCTGGTTCGGCAGATAGTGTTGAATTTGCCAAGGCTGTTGTGAGGGGACGATTTTCAGATTCAGGCAGTATTAGAATGCTCTTAAGGTACTGTCGAACTTTTTGTAAGGTTTCTATGGGAAGGCGTTGGGTAGACATCGGGCACAGTATTGATGCAAGGTGAGAATGTTCTTAAGGTTCCCAGATTTCTTGGCCAAAATTCCAGTTATTCAGTGATTTCTTCAATAAGTTTACTTGCGTCATCCTCCTGATCGTCCGATTGGGTGATTTCGGCCAATGATGGAATTAGCCGAGACAATTCTAAATCTGACAATGAATCGACGGCCCAACTGGCTGTCCGTTGCATCATGTGAAATGGGTAGCGATGGGCTACGCCGACTACGCCAATTCCGGCGGCTTTTGCAGCTTGAATACCTGGAAACGAGTCTTCAATGGCTAGAAAATTTTCTAGTTTTAGATCCAATTCTGGAAACAGTTCTTGCATGGCTTTAATGCCCAACAAATAGCCTTCAGGTTCGGGTTTGCTGGCGATCACATCATCGGCCGCCACTATAAAGTGAAACGCATCCGTTAAGCCCGATCGCTCTAATACCAAGGTGATTTCCGATCGTAATGCGCTGCTGACAATCCCTAACTTACATCCGGCATTCCTAAGGATTTCGATCGATTCAATTATGCCGTCATAAATAGGCAATGACTCCATCTGGTTGATTTCCCGTTCATAGGCCAAGGCTTTGCGTTGAATCATGCCATCTAGGGCAGCGGCGGTGAGGACGCGTTCTCGTAAATTGCAGGCATCAATTAGGGTTGCCCGATCGGTTCGTCCGGGGGCAAATTGCTGCATTTCTTCTGGAGTGACGAGAAGATTTTCATCTAAAAGGACTTCGATTAAGAGCTTTTCGTGCAGCCATTCATCATTAATAACGACACCATTAAAGTCAAAAAGTACGGCTTTAAGCATGATAATTTCATCGAGTTCTTTCCTGAAGATGAGCTTACCACGCTAGCCTATCAGCCTATGCAGGGTTCCTCGATCGCCTCAATATCGGCAAATAAAGGTTCTTCAGGGTTTTGCGATCGGACTCCTTTGACCCCGCGAGTGATTTGATGAACCAACCAATGATCTAAGCTTTGTACGGCTCCAAATCCCGCAGCGCCTAACCATGCATCTAGACTGCATTGGGCATAGTCTCGAATGAATGGTTCTTCAAAAATATCAGCCAACAATGGAGCCTGTCGCAAGACCTTTTGATTGCCATCTAAAATCAATACTTCGCCGCCGACGCGTAATAGTCGATAGGCTTCAGTTAATACAGATTCAGCAATTCCCGGCGGCATTTCATGAAGTAATAACCCGATCGTAATTAAATCAAATGATTCACTTTGTAATCCTGTAGCTTCAGCTTTTGCATGTCTCCAATGAATGTTAGAGCATTCGGTTTCGGCTTTCAATTCTGCTATGGTTAGCATATAGGGTGATAGATCTAAACCGACCACTTCAGCGCCTAAAAATGCGTTTTTTAACATCAGTGTTAGCGTTCCAGTTCCGCATCCTAAGTCTAGAATTCGTTCTGGAAATACTTGTATTGCATCAATTAAGCCTTGACGAACCCAAGTCTCATGAGGCGGCAGGGCATATTGAGTAATGGGATCGTAGGATAAAGCCGCTTCCTTGCACAGATAGCCTTTTTCGATGCCATGAAAGGCCGATCGTTCGTAGTAGTGTGGATAAACGACTTGTGGGTTGGTTAAACGATGGACGTTGGTTTCCCAGTCAATCTGATGATCGAGCTGGCGCAAACTTTCCTTATTGATTAAAAAGTTCTCCACCACAGGAGCTAAAAACCGTCCATAGAGACTTTCATTTCTTGCGCCCATGCTGCTCTCATCTCCTGTCAAATAAAGGATACGTCAAATCAATTCAATTACTTCTGAGTGTAACGCGAGATTTTTCGATTGCGCGGTTCACTTACACGATTTAATCTATTGCGTTAATTTATCGAGTTAATTTATCGAGTCGATCGGTACCACTGTTTTAGACGGTCTGGCGAAATACCTAAGTAATATCCTAAAATCATAATCTGATTAATAATTGTTGTTCTAAAAATACCTTGTTGTTCCCATCGCCTTGCCGAAGTAGTTACGGCTGCTGGAACAATAGTGATTTTCCCGTGCTTTAAAAGCGATCGTACAAATACAAAATCTTCCATAATTGGCAATGTAGGAAATCCTCCTAATTCATGAAATGTACTCGTCTTTAAAAATAAAGCTTGATCGCCATAGGGTAAGTTAAACAACTTCGATCGCAATTTCACGCCCCATTCAACCCACCGCAACCCTGATCGATCGCTATTTATTTTTAAATTGAATGCTCCTGCGATCGATTGCTCCTGCTTCCTCTCTTTTGGGAAGGGAGATTTAGGGAGATTAATGCACTCCTCAACCCACCGATCGAATCCGATCGGCACCAGTGTATCTCCATGTAAAAACATCAAAATATCCCCTATGGCAACTGCCGCACCAGCATTCATTTGATACGATCGTCCGTTGCCACATAGCATAACCTGAACCCCAAATTTTGTAGCAATTTCAACAGTATTATCAACGCTGCCCCCATCAACTACGATAATCTGAATAGGATTGCTAATGGCATCAAAAATAGATTGCAAAGTATCCGCTAAATAAACAGATTCATTTAATGTCGGAATCACGATAGAAATCACTTATCAGCCACTCCAATATCATCTAGCCAAACATCAGTATCTAAGTACTGCAAATCGTCAGGCCGATCGATGTCTGGCAAGATCTCCAATAATTCGTAGCTTAAATTTAAATTGTTCACGATCGCTAATGAATCTTGCAATACTGAAGCCGTACTCCAAGAAATATTCGAGAACACTTCTGGAATCTGTTTTCGCAAACCAATTAAATAATAGCCACCATCAACTGCTGGACCAAATATTACATCTGTTTTATTCAATGCTAAAAAAGCCCGATCGATTAACGCCTCATCGATCGCTGGACAATCTGTCCCAATCATTACAATTCGATCGCAGCCCTCATCAAATCCGGATTGAAATGCCTGTTTCATTCGATCGCCCAAATCACCATCACTTTGACTAACATATTTAAAATCACCTAACCAATCATACATTAAACGTTGGTTTCCACCCGAATAATGAATCTCAGGATTGAATGATCCGATCGTCTTCGCGGTATGGATTACTAGTCTACGATGGAGTTTCGCCGCCCCACCCACCCCCAGAGCCGGAATTAAACGTGTTTTTGTTTGTCCGGGTTCTGGGTACTTTGTCATTACAATCAATCGGTTCATTGTCAATTGCGTCCCTAACAGCAAGCCTGAGCCTCGATCGTCACTCGATAATCTAATCCCTTTGTTTGTCGTGCATCCCGAAAACTATCAAAACTACAACTAAATGATTTCGCCTCATCGTTTGGCACCTCTGTATAGGGTTCAATCCCAATTACCGCGTCAGAATAGGGACCATTTAGATCAGTATATAAACCATAGGTTTTCGCACAAACTGCCATTCTCGCCCCGCGCACCAAAGTATGCCCATCATCATCCTGCACCGATTTCCACGGCCCCTTATAAATCACCGCCTGATGATGCTCCAAACACTCTCCCTGCTTGCCTTTATATGCTCTTACCGTAAGCGATCGAAACTCCACACCATCAATCACCTGCCAAGGTTCTTCCTGCCGTACTAAAATTTCAATTCCATGGAATCCAGCATTTTCAAACATTTCTAAAAATTCAGTTTCTAAAAATGCCCCTGAAATGCAACCACTCCAAAGATCTGGATCATCCATAATGGCCTGCGTTGGCAATTCATCACAAACAATATCCGAAATTACTGCCCGTCCACCACGTTTTAATACTCGAAAAATTTCCGCAAAAAGCTGTCTCTTATCTTCAGGCTTGACCAAATTCAATACACAATTAGAAACGACCATATCCACCGTATCCGTTGCAATCAGTGGACTTTCTCGCCGCAACCGATCGCACTCCACTTCCAAATCCATCATTTGTTGAACCGTCGTAATTGGATTCTTTACAATCCATTCATTCAAGGCATCAAGATCCAACGCCAAATCCTGAATCTTTGCCCGCACGAATTTAGTATTGTGATATCCAATCTTGACCGCAATCTCATCAATATAACTCCTCGATAACTCCAACATCGCATCATTCATATCGACGCCAATCACTCGGCCCAATTCCCCCACCTTCTGCGCAATAATATAACAATTCTTCCCACTACCCGAACCCAAGTCCACCACCACCTCGCCTTCATTTACATAACGCGTCGGATCCCCGCACCCATAGTCCTTCTCCACAATTTCATCTGGCAAAATTGTCAAATATTGTCCATCATACCCATCCGTCGGACAACACAACGCAGGCTGTGCGGCCTTGGCACCTTCTGCATATCGATCGCGCACAGCAGTTTCAATATCAAAAGCAACCATTTAAAAACTCCAAAAATAATACTTTTCTACTATCATCATTCTAATCTCAGCGGTCCCTAAATAATGACTGAATCGAATCCCGGATTTTGGTACAATGGTAATCTCGAAACAGGCGATCGTATACCATTGTCTATCACCGATCCAGCCCTGCTTTACGGCGCAACCCACTTCACCACTCTACGCATATATAATCAAACTCTCACGGATCCCCGCACTCACTGGCCCCACCATTTACAACGACTTCACCAAACGCTTCCCCACTTCATTGAACCCAATTGGTTACAATTAATCGAAGGTGCAACCTATCTGAGCATATACTACGAAATCCTTCGCCTCACCCTTTTCCCAGATGGCCGACATCTCATCACAGGCCGATCGCTCCCACCAGATTTATCCGATCGTCAAACTCACGGTATTTCAGCCTTACTATTATCACCCGATCAAACCCGATCGCTTCCCCATTTAAAAACTGGAAACTACCTTGCACCTTGGCTTGCCCTCCAAGATGCCCGCCAGAAAAACTGTGCCGAAGCCATATTCACCGATCGCTTTGGTAACTGGCTTGAAACCACCACAGGCAATCTTTGGGGATATGCTAAAGGCATTTGGTATACACCGACATTATATGATTCAGAAAACAACACAACCATTCTTCCCGGCATTCAACGATCGGCTTTAATATCCCTACTCCAATCTCAAAACATGCCCATTCAAAAAACACTCTTCCAAGAAATACAGTGGTCGCCCGATCGGATTGCCCAATTTGAATGTATTGCCTACTCAAACTGTATCGTCCAATTCATTCCTATTCATACTGTAATAAGTTCAGACGATGTAAAATGCTATCAATTTTCTAAAAATTCTAATCCCATCCAAAGACTAAAAAGTCTATTATTTAATGCCTGATATTCACGTTATTTATAGTAGAATTTTAGGGCGAATTTAGATCTGAGTTTCCGAGTTTTTTGTATGGCTGACTTGATTTTGTTTTGGCATCGTCGAGATTTACGAATTTCAGACAATGTTGGTCTAGCCATGGCCCGCGATCGTAGTGCTAATGTCGTCGGTATTTTTTGTCTAGATCCAGCAATCTTAAAATCTGACACTATGGCCGATGTGCGGGTTGATTATTTACTAGGGTGTTTGACTGCTCTGCGCGATCGTTACACCACAGCAGGCAGTCAGCTTTTAATGGTTCAAGATAATCCCTTGGAGATTATTCCAAAGCTCGCAAAAGCGATCGGTGTAACCCGTGTCTTTTGGAACTGGGATGTAGAACCCTATGCCCAGAAACGTGACAATGCAATGATTGCTAAATTGCGCGAATTGGGAATAGAAGTCGAAACATTCTGGGATCAGCTTCTACATACTCCAACGGATATTGTATCGAAGGCGAAAGGTGAACCTTATACGGTATATGGACCGTTCTGGAAAAATTGGATTACTAAAGAAAAGAAAACGCCTTATCCAACATTAGAAGGCGCGATCGGACTAACGCCAGAACTGGAAACGATCGCAAACTCTAATGGCGCAATTAGAATTCCTAAACTCAAAGAATTAGGATTCATTTGGGATTCGGAACAAATTCTAGAACCCGGTGAAATTGCGGCACAGAATTGTTTAGATCAGTTTGCAGCTAAACAAATTGAAGCCTATGACGACGATCGTAATTTTCCCGCTATTCCTGGCACCTCGACTTTAAGTCCTGCTTTGAAATTTGGGGCGATCGGGATTCGGACCATTTGGAAAACTACGCGAGAGGCGATGAATGTTGCGCAGAGTGATGAAGCCAAAATAGGAGTCCGCACTTGGCAACAAGAACTAGCATGGCGCGAATTTTATCAACAAGTGATGTTTCATTTTCCAGTTCTCGCCGATGGACCGTATCGGGAACATTTCAAACAATTTCCTTGGGACCAAAACGATCGAGCCTTTGAAGCGTGGTGTGCAGGCAAAACGGGCTATCCAATTATTGATGCGGCCATGCGTCAACTTAATGAAACGGGATGGATGCACAACCGTTGCCGAATGATTGTGGCGAGTTTCTTGACTAAAGATTTGATTTTGGATTGGCGATCGGGTGAAAAATATTTTATGCAGCATTTGGTAGATGGCGATCTATCGGCAAACAATGGGGGCTGGCAATGGAGCGCATCCAGCGGCATGGACCCAAAGCCATTGCGTATTTTTAATCCTTCAACTCAAGCCCAAAAATTTGACAAAGAGGGTGACTATATTCGTCAATGGGTGCCGGAATTGAAATCCGTTGAGACTAAACAATTGCTAAGTGGAGACATTGATAAATCACTCCGCGATCGAATTGGCTACGTGAAACCGATCGTCGATCATGCCGTACAACAACGAAAATTCAAAGAACGATATGCAGCTCAGAAGGCGATCGAGCAAATTGAATAATTATTCTTCTGTACTCTAATTCTTCTGCAATACACGGAAATACATATGTAATTTTATGAATCAGGACGATCGCCCCGACTCCCAAATCCCGCTATCATATACTTCTACAAACCTCATTCTTTGCGTCCCGATGACTTCATCCATCCCCCAACTCGCAAGCCAATACGAAGCCAAAACCACCGAAGCCAAATGGCAAACGTTTTGGGCGGACAATGAAATCTTTAAGGCCGATCCGAGCAAAGAAGGCGATCGCTACTCCGTCGTCACCCCGCCGCCTAATGTGACCGGAAGCCTCCACATGGGGCATGCCTTTAATACGGCACTAATCGATACGATCGTTCGCTATCAGAGAATGTTGGGCAAAAACACCCTTTGTCTTCCTGGCACCGACCACGCCAGCATCGCCGTCCAAACTATCATCGAAAAACAACTCAAAGCCGAAGGGAAAACCCGCGAAGATTTGGGCCGCAAAGCATTTCTCGATCGTACTTGGGAATGGAAAAAAGAATCCGGTAGCACCATAACGGACCAACTCCGCCGATTGGGACTGTCCGCCGACTGGTCTCGTGAACGCTTTACCCTCGATAAAAACGTCTCAAAATCCGTCCTTGAAGCCTTTGTACAGCTCCATTCTGAAGGCTTAATTTATCGTGGCAACTACCTCGTCAACTGGTGCCCCGCCAGCCAATCTGCCGTCAGCGACCTAGAAGTAGATAACCGCGAAATCGATGGCAATCTCTGGTACTTCAGCTATCCCCTTACCGATGGCACTGGATCTGTCGTAGTCGCCACCACGCGTCCCGAAACCATGCTGGGTGACACCGCTGTGGCCGTGAATCCGACGGACGATCGCTACAAAGCCATGATCGGCAAAACCGTTATGCTGCCCTTGCAAGATCGAGAAATTCCGATCGTGGCCGATGATTCCGTCGATCCTACCTTCGGGACAGGTTGCGTCAAAATTACTCCAGCTCACGATCCTAACGATTTTGAAATGGGCAAACGCCAAGATCTTCCGTTCATTAATGTGATGAACAAAAACGGTACCATGAACGAAAATGCTGGGGCTTTTGAAGGCTGCGATCGTTTTGATGCTCGTAAGGAAGTTGTTACGGCCTTGAAAGAACTTGGTCTCCTCGTCAAAATCGAACCCTACAAAACCACTATCCCCTACAGCGAACGTGGCGGTGTGCCTGTTGAACCGTTGCTTTCGACCCAATGGTTTGTCAACACTAAGCCCCTAGCTGCCAAAGCCTTAGCCGATCTCGACGAAAATAACTCACCGGAATACGTGCCCGATCGATGGAAAAAAGTCTACCGCGACTGGCTGGTGAACCTTCGCGACTGGTGCATTTCTCGTCAGCTCTGGTGGGGCCATCAGATTCCTGCTTGGTATGCCGTGGATGAAACAGGAGGCATGATCACCGATTCGACTCCCTTCTTTGTGGCGAAAAATGAAGAAGAAGCTGCGAAACTTGCAGAACAACAACTTGGCAAGCCCGTCAAACTAGAGCAAGACCCAGACGTATTAGACACCTGGTTTTCCTCTGGACTCTGGCCGTTCTCGACCTTAGGCTGGCCGGAAACGACCGACGACTACAGCGCCTACTATCCCACCAGTACGCTCGTCACAGGCTTCGATATTATCTTCTTCTGGGTCGCCCGTATGACGATGATGGGCAAACATCTCACGGGAGAAATGCCCTTTGAAAATGTCTACATCCATGGACTCGTACGCGATGAAACAGGCGCGAAAATGTCTAAGTCCAAAAATAATGGCGTGGATCCGTTGGTCCTAATTGATGAATACAGCACTGATGCCCTGCGCTACACCTTGATTCGGGAAGTTGCGGGTGCGGGCCAAGATATTACCCTACAACTCAATCGCAAAGTCTACAACCAACGCATCAAAGACCGCGACGCAGTGACTCCGCCAAAACCACCCACACCGGGCAGTAAGGATAATTCACTGTCTGAATCCGTCGAAGGATCTCGGAATTTTACCAATAAACTCTGGAATGCTTCTCGGTTTGTATTGATGAATTTGGAGGGCAAAACGCCGGAACAGTTGGGGTCACCTGATCAAGAAACGCTGGAATTGTGCGATCGGTGGATCCTCTCCCGTTACCACCAAGTCACCAAATCCTTACGAAACAATCTTGATAATTTCTCCCTCGGTGAAGGTGCAAAACAGCTCTACGAATTTATCTGGGGCGATTTTTGTGATCTCTACATTGAACTTGTTAAATATCGTTTGCAAGGCGAAGATGCCGCATCGAAACTAGTCGCTCAACAAACATTGGCCCTAGTCTTGGAAGGTACGCTCAAACTCCTTCATCCCTTCATGCCCCACATCACCGAAGAAATTTGGCATACCGTGGTGCAAAAAGAAGCAATAGGCCAAATTAGTCTTGCTCTGGAGACCTATCCGATCGCTGACGAGAGCTTGATTAATCCCGATCTTGAAAGCCAATTTGAATTGCTCATCGGCACCATCCGCACTGTTCGGAATCTTCGGACTGAAGCCGGAATCAAGCCCGGTGAAAAAATCGAAGCCATGCTGCAATCGGAGAACGATCGGGAACGCACCATTCTCACTGCTGGACAGATTTACATCCAAAACCTGGCCCGGATTCAAACCCTAACCATTACGGATCCAACAGCGAGTGTTAAAGTAGCTCCGCCGATCGCTGCCGTAGAAGTCCCGATCGTGAACGCTACTGCTAATCCAACGGCATCCGTCCAAAACCGTAAAGCATGGGCCGATCGCACTTGGCTGGAAAAACTCGATATTCGTGACCTCGCCGACGACCTTCTCCACTTGCTTTCTGGTTACAGCAGATTCGCTATGGCCCTTTGGAGTTTAGGTTTACTCTGGCTGGGTTTAAACGTAGTCCGAGTCACCTTTAATAGCGTCCATAACTTCGCATTGCTGCCGGATCTTCTTGAAGTTATTGGATTCTTCTACACCATTTTCTACGCCAAGGATAATCTTCTGACGCGTGAAGCCCGGACCCGTAGTTTTGCGAAACTCAAGCAGCTCAAAATTGATCTCTTTGGCGGTGCACCCACGATCCATGTCCCACCATCGGAGATCCCGATCGTTCCTGAAGCGCCAACTGTGCCTCAGACTCCCGATCGTTCAACTAGCGCTGACAGTCAAATGTTCACCGCAATGGTTGGCACCGTCCAAGTTTTAATCCCGCTCACTGGCCTCGTAGACATCAGCGTACTGAAGGCTAAACTCGAAAAAGACTTAGCCCGTGCTCAAGCCGATGCCCAAGGGGTAAAGAATCGCCTCAGCAACCAAAAATTTGTGGCCCAAGCGCCCGAAGATGTGGTTCAAGGGGCAAAAAATGCTCTGGCTGAAGCTGAAAAACAAGCCGAACTCATTGAGGCTCGGTTGGCACTGCTCTAATATCCCTTTGACAAATTTCAGGTTTAGTCCGGGTCCGCAGTCTAAAACGCTGTCTATAGTGGAAGAAGTCCTCTGGTGCTATAGATAGTTAAATTAGTTCTGCGGACCCATTTTTCAAGTTAAATATTTCTTTAAGCTAAATTGGGAGAATTTGGAATGCTTTACCTGGCTCAGGTTGATATTGAGAAAAATACTCTAGGACTATCGAGTTTCCTGTTAATCGCTGTTCAAGAATCAGAAGAGGTCTGGGGATTGGTCGATGCTGGCGGAAAAGGCTCCAAGCTTCAGAGCGATCGTACGTTTGATCATCTACCCGGCGCTTGGGTGATCGTTAAGACGAACGATCGTAAAGAAATATTACAAGTGGACGACGCTAAACCTTGGATTATTAGCTTGATTAAAAATTATCTAACCTTCGGCGTTACCCCAGAATTTCTTCGTAAAGAAACCGAACGAGCCGAACAATGGCGACAATCCCTCACGCTTGAGAACCAAGAACTCGATCGGCGCGCCCTAGAATTGGAAGCCCGTCGCGAGCAGCTTCAAGCACTAGAAGCGGATCTCAAGCAAGAACGACAAGATTTAGAAGACCCGAGTCCCAGTAGTGAACTTCCCTAGATGCTTCTTATGGAGATTGCACCACGAGATTCATGCTAACGTCCCCAACCTCAAAGAATTCTCACAAAATGTAGTCTATTCCTCTTGCACCGTGATCCCTGGTAGCCGGAAACTAGTAACCTAGGGTGATGAATCACTCAGCGTTAAAATGGCAAGAGGTTGCGAGTTGTGAAAAAAGTTTTAGGAATCATTTTAGGTGGCGGAGCGGGTACAAGACTTTATCCTCTCACTAAGCAACGCGCTAAGCCAGCCGTCCCGCTAGCGGGAAAATATCGCCTGATTGACATCCCAGTCAGTAATTGCATTAACTCAGAGATCTATAAGATCTATGTTCTAACACAATTCAATTCGGCATCGCTGAATCGTCACATCTCCCGAACCTACAACGGTACTGGTCTTGGATCGACCGATAGCTTCGTCGAAGTCCTCGCTGCCCAGCAAACTCCCGAGAATCCTAACTGGTTCCAGGGAACAGCAGACGCGGTTCGCCAGTATATTTGGATGCTTCAGGAATGGGATGTAGATGAATATGTCATCTTGTCCGGAGATCATCTGTATCGCATGGACTACCGAAAATTCGTCGAACGTCACCGCGAAACCGGAGCGGACATCACCCTTTCCGTTGTCCCTATGGACGAAAAACGTGCCTCTGACTTTGGGTTAATGAAAATCGATGGCTCAGGTCGTGTTATAGATTTTTGTGAGAAACCTAAAGGCGATGAACTCAAAGCCATGCAGGTGGACACGACGGTGTTGGGTCTGAGTGCAGATGAAGCTATCCAGTCTCCGTATATCGCGTCGATGGGAATCTATGTCTTTAAAAAAGAAGCCCTAATTAAGCTTCTCCACAAAAATCCTGACTTTACCGACTTCGGCAAAGAAATTATTCCTGATGCTGCGAAAGATAACAATATTCAGGCGTATCTCTTTAAGGGCTATTGGGAAGACATTGGAACGATCGAATCCTTCTATGACGCGAATCTAGCCCTGACCCGTCAACCGCGTCCTGACTTTAGTTTCTATGAAGAAGACGCTCCCATGTACACCCGTCATCGCTTCTTGCCGCCCACTAAGTTCCTAGATGCTCATGTCACCGAGTCGATTATTGGCGAAGGGTGCATTCTTAGCAAGTGTCGGGTTAATCACTCGGTTTTGGGAGTGCGATCGCGGATTGAGGAAGGTTGTGTAATTGAAGATAGTTTGTTGATGGGCGCTGACTTTTATCAAAGTACGTCCAACGAGAACTCGCCTGACTATGTTCCCGTTGGAATTGGTCGTAACACCACGATTCGCCGCGCCATCATCGACAAAAATGCCCATATCGGGTTTGATGTCCAAATTGTCAACAAAGATCGTATCGAAGATGCTGATCGTGAACAACTGGGCTTCATCATCCGCAACGGCATCGTGGTAGTGCTCAAGAATGCGATTATTCCCGACGGCATGATTATCTAGTCGCCCTCGTTTATTTGCGCTTGATCTTGTGATGTATATTGCATTGATCTAGAAATAATCTGGGTCAATGCAAACTCCGTTCATCAATGTAAACCACGCCTATCGTTTTACAGGCTTGCTTTTGCTTGCGCTTCGTAGTGAGAAATCACTTGAGCCACCGTCACGTTTTCGATCGCACCGTCGTTTTCTCCATCCGCCCCGTTATTGGCGATCTCCTGCAAAGGTCGAATTGCGCCCAGAACAATCTGTGAAAAAAAGCCTCTGAAGCTGCCATCTTGAGTTTCCTGTAAGCTGGGATCGCTGTGAATCCAGTTAGTAATTGTTTCCTGGGATAGCTCTTTTATGGTGCAGTTTTGTTGTGTAGCAATCGTTTTAAGCGATCGTAATGCGTAAATTGCCACCCGTGATGTGAACTTCTCCCGCGAGGTCAAGAGCGCTGCATCCACCTGATGACATTCTTCAACCGTCAAAAATTCAACAGGACTTTCCATAACTCACCGCCTAAAACTTTATAGGGGTAAAATTAACATATCTGCAGAACTCCGCCATCAACCGTTATCAATCATGAAACGCACCTCAAACGAAACGCTGTCTGATCTGGCTGATGCGCCCGACCTTCCCCATCTCGTCCGAGATAAACGATCGCAGAAACGTGCTACTAGCTCAAAAGGCCGTCGTCGCAACCGTCGTTATGAAAATCGCCTACTGAATGCGAACGTTGATCTTAATCCCGACCTCAATTTTGATCTCAGTCCTGATTTTCTATACGAATGACATAAAGAATTCTTAAGCTAATCGGGCATGGTTAAACTCTTAGAGTTGGGTCAAGGCGGAATAAGATACTGTGGTAGTGGGTTAGATTCTTGCCCATTTATTTTTTGATATTCTATCGGTTCCTATGCACGTCTTCGTTTTGCTATTTAATGCCGGAACTGATAATGAGGGCATTCACACGATCGAAATTGGCGATCGGAACATTGTTCTTAT
>JAYUEU010000006.1:0-5593 GCA_043739065.1 Synechococcales cyanobacterium
GCTTTCACGGATTCAATAGTCCCAAACTTATCGCCTTTAACTACATCCGTCCCGACCTCTGGCAATTCTAAAAAAACAATATCGCCCAATTGATCGATCGCAAATGCGGTGATGCCGACGATCGCAGTATTTCCTTCTAACCCCACATATTCATGGGTATCGGTATATCGTAAAGTATCAGGATAATCAAAAGCCATAACCAAGCCTCGCAAAACAATTCGCCTACTAGTCTAGCCCAATCATGAAAATTCTCTTACTCGCCCTAGTAAAAGGCTATCGGCTGTTTATCTCACCCCTTACACCGCCGTCTTGTCGATTTACACCAACCTGTTCCCAATATGCCTTAGATGCGATCGATATTCATGGTCCCCTTAAAGGTTCATGGCTTAGCACAAAGCGCATTTGTCGGTGTCATCCATTCTGCGAAGGTGGTTATGATCCGGTGCCTCGATCGCTGGAGTGATTTTGATGACTGACTATGTAGATCTGATTATGTGGATCTGAATAGATGTAGCTAAATCGATTTATAGATGTCGTGCCACGATCGGGCCAACTCTCTAATCTGTTCTAATTCGCCCTCTGCCATCTTATCGAGATTTTTTAGAATAAAACTCATCCGGCCTTGGGTTGATAGTTTTTCACGGTGACGATCGAGGAAATCCCAATAAAAATAATTAAATGGACAGGCTTTTTCACCAATGCGCGATTTGAAATCATACTGACAATTTTTGCAATAATCACTCATTTTATTAACGTAGTTTGCAGAAGACGCATAGGGTTTTGAGGCGAGCAATCCACCATCCGCATACTGTCCCATACCAATTACATTTGTTTGCATCACCCAATCGTAGGCATCAATGTAAACTGAATGAAACCAATCCTCAATTTCTTGGGGATTGTAGCCTGCAATTAAGGCGAAATTATTTAAGATCATTAAGCGCTGAATATGGTGATTATAGCTAGTGCGCTCGACTTGGCTGAGGCATTGCTTTAGACAGTTCATGGTCGCTTTGGTGGAATCCCAAAAGAAATCCGGTAATGGGTGTTGATGATTAAACCAATTGGATTCGGCGTAGGGAATTTCACGATCGTCATCGCTAGTCAAGGCATAAATCCCCCGCATATATTCTCGCCATCCAATGACCTGCCGAATGAATCCTTCTACACTATTAATTTCTAGATCATCGCGAGAATTATATTCAGATTCGACTCGCTTTACAACTTCGATCGGGGTCAATAAACCCAAATTCAAATAGGGCGACAACATTGAATGCCATAACGTATCTTGCCCCGTGACCATTGCATCTTCATAAGGTCCAAAGGTGGAAAGTCGAGTTTCAATAAAAGTGTCGAGAACTTGTAGCGCTTGCGATCGGTTGACGGCCCAGCCAAATTCTTCAGCACTTCCATGGGTTTTAATCTGGTTTGACTGAGACAGAGTTTGTACTTTCTTTAGTACGGTTTGAACAATTTTATCGGGTGTAAACCATTTTGCGATCGGAGGGTTGAATGTGGGATCGTTTTTCTTTGGAGGTTTACGGTTCTCCTTATCAAAATTCCATGCGCCGCCGACGGGTTTGCCCTTCTCATCCATTAACAAATTAAAGCGCTTACGACTTTCTCGATAAAAGTCTTCCATTAACAATCGTTTTCGAGAGCCAGCCCAAGTTTTGAATTCGTCTTCAGTCCACATGAATTGATTATTTGGCACTAGAACAATCTCACAAGAAAGCTCAAGATCTGCAATCAAATTTGCAAAAGGTTTATTGACCGGAGCCATGACTCGTAATTCTGTAATTCCCTGAGTTTGAATCCATTCTCGCAAGCCGTCAGAAAACCGATCGCATTCAGAATAAGTCACATCAAACCCATAGCCCTCCAATGTTTTAGCAAAGTGACGCATGGCGGACCAAACTAATACCAGTTTTTGTTGGTGGTAAGGCCGGACACGAATATGGTCGATCGATTCAATTAGAATAATAGGCGTAGATTGTTCAATGTTTTTTTGTTTAACATTTTGTAGTGCAGCTTGATCTAAGCAAAGCTGATCGCCCAATATCCAAACCCCGATCGTCATTCAATTTCTTCCTGTTTCGGTTTGGTTAAAATCAATTGAATTGCTAATCCAGTTAATCCGACAGCAGCCAAAGCAAAGATGCCAGTTCCGAGAGAACTCATCCCAACCACTAAGGTTCTGACGGCAGTGGACATCCGAACAACAATCATATTAGGCGAATCAATGGGGGTACTCGCAAAACTAATGGCGATCGAATTGGTCAATTTCCACATTAAAGATGCAATAAACCCAGCCACGATCGCCCCTAATATGCAGCGTAAAGGGCTAGGAGGTTGGCGAGTTGGATCATCGGAAACTTCTTTGGGTTGTGTTGGCATAGGTGAGAAATGACTACTGAGAAATCACTACAAAAATCATATTCTCATCCTACACTAGCGATGTTCTTACTCTGCCAATTCCTTAAGGCGAAGATAAATTTTGGTGTAATAAGTGATTAGGAATGGCGTAATCAGAAGGGTGAGAGATGAGGAAGTAATCGAAGATAAAACAGTCGCTTTAGTTACACCCAGAACTGCACCCAAAATGCCTACCAGAAGAAAAATTGGTAAAATTATAATGAGCGGTAATAGCATTGATCCAAAAGTTGGCCACCATCGTCCAGCAACTAGATTCCAACTTTGCTTGAGAGATTCGATCGGATCTAGATCATCAACCATCACACCACCCGCGCTAAACCACAACTTTACCCCGACAAAAATTCCTGGAATGATCAGCGCACAAGTGCACACGAACACGATGACAAAACAGGCCAAGGAGCTAAGTACGAGGGATACTATTTTTGTGAAAGCACTGGAAATGGCTCCCGTCAAATCAACCGTTTGGGTGGTTAAATAGCGATAGACCATATAAACCCCTGTCCCTGAGATTAATGGAGCTACCAAAAATAAATATATAAAATTTAGCGGAATACTCGGATTAAGAGGATTTTGTGCATTCAAAACAGAAACGACTAGCGCTGGAGTCGAAATCACAATTAACGGGAGGTACAGTGGCAATGCCTGGGAGAAAGACTCTTGTAACAGCTTGAAGGGTTCAATTTCGCCAGAGTTCAATCGACCGGGAGTAAAAGACATAACGTTTGGTGATGATTAGAAATTGAAGG
The DNA here is from genome assembly GCA_043739065.1 of Synechococcales cyanobacterium. Classification (GTDB taxonomy): domain Bacteria; phylum Cyanobacteriota; class Cyanobacteriia; order Leptolyngbyales; family Leptolyngbyaceae; genus JAAFJU01. The sequence continues at coordinate 3,180 of JAYUEU010000006.1, forward strand.
ATATTTAAGTGTAAAACTAATCGAAAAATCAAATTCTGGACTGATCAGCCTAGAAAATTTACATTGGGGATCGATGAGCGGCCAGTTTGGTGGGAGAATGAAGACCATTGCTTAACCGCAAGCTGATCCATTATTAAATAATCGCACTCGTAAAATTATGGCCACTATGCAGTTTTACCCCGGCGTTGACGAACCCGTCGTGCCGACCATTAAGCTCACCCGCAGCAAAGACGGAGCAAAGGGCACCGCATCATTTGTTTTTGAAAATCCCAAGGCACTGACGGGCGAAAACGTTGACGGCATCAGTGGGCTGTACATGGTGGATGAAGAAGGCGAAATGTCTACCAAAGACGTGAATGCACGGTTTGTCAATGGTCAACCGTTTGCCTTAGAAGCGCTTTATATCATTCGATCGCCCGAAGGTTGGGATCGGTTCATCCGGTTTATGGATCGCTATTCTGCGGAAAATGGTTTGGGTTTGACGAAAAAAGAAGACTCGTAACTCAATTCGGAATATTCGACATACACAGTGCATAGTGACTTAGCTATTGTGACTCAGCCTCATCCCGATCGTACTCGTCCTATCATCACCTGCGCTGTCATTACGGTGAGTGATACTCGGACCAAGGAAACCGATCGTAGCGGCCAACTCATTCAACAACTTTTATTAGAGTCCGGCCATCGGGTTGGATTCTATAAAGTGTTGAAAGATGAGCCAGACGATTTGCGGACTGCGATCGCCTTTCTTCATCAACGATCGGATATTGAGGTGTTGTTGTTCAATGGCGGAACCGGAATTTCGCCCCGTGATACAACTTACGACGCGATCGTATCTTTGCTCGATAAGACATTGCCGGGATTTGGCGAATTATTTCGGATGTTGAGTTATGCCGAAATTGGCTCACGCGCGATCGCATCTCGGGCAGTTTCAGGGACGATCGGCAATCAAGTTTTATTTTCAATGCCGGGTTCATCGGGAGCCGTAAAATTGGCAATGGAAAAGTTAATTTTGCCGGAAATGGCGCATTTAATCGGACAACTGAGAGGATAGGGAAGTATGGCTATAACCGTTCGAGTTCCCGCAACGACAGCAAACATTGGGCCGGGATTTGATTGTTTGGGTGCAGCATTGACGTTGTATAACCAATTCACATTTTCAGAATTGCCTGTCGATTCTAATCATGAATTAGAAATTACAGTTAAGGGCATTAATGCCGATCGGGTGAGCTGTAATGCTGACAACATGGTGGTTCAAGCCATGGAAACCTTCTATAGCAAACTCAATAAACCAATTCCAAAACTGAAAATCGACATTGAAATGGATGTCCCTTTGGCGCGAGGATTGGGAAGTTCTGCGACTGCGATCGTGGGGGGATTGGTAGGCGCGAATGAGTTGGCAGGTCAGCCGTTTTCAATGCAACAAATTGCTGATTTAGCCACCGAAATTGAAGGTCATCCTGATAATGTTGTTCCTGCATTGCTCGGCGGTTGTCGGTTGTCGGCCAGTGGACTCGATCGCGACTGGGAAGTCAGTCAATTAAGTTGGCACGCGTCCATTATTCCGATCGTTGCCATTCCCGCCTTTGAACTTTCCACCGCTGCCGCCCGCCAAGTCTTACCGACGACTTACAACCGATCGGACGTGGTATTTAATATGGCTCATTTAGGATTGTTGATGCAGGGATTATCGACCGGGACTCCTGATTGGCTCAAGGCCGCATTACAAGACAAAGTACATCAACCTTATCGCAAAGCATTAATCCCTAACTTTGACTCTGTAGAAGCCGCAGCGATCGAAGCAGGTGCCCATGGAGTCGTCATTAGTGGGGCGGGTCCAACGATATTAGCTTTGAGTAATCTTCCTTCAGCACAGAATGTCGCTCAGGCCATGAAACACGCTTGGGAATCTGTTGGTATCGAAACTCTGGCGATCGTCCTACAATTAGATACTGACGGCGTGAAGATTAGTTGTTAGTGAGTTGTACTTCATCCTGTTTTTGTTATGCAGTTTCTATTTCGTGGTTTCGTTTCGATCGCAGTCTCCTTACTTTTGTTCTGGTTCACCATCACTCCGGCTGAGGCATCCATGTTTAAATTTTCAGGTACACGTCCCAATAATCTCGGCGTTCGCAATGGCACCCTAGCCTCCTGTCCGAGTTCCCCAAATTGTGTCAGCACCAGTTCCACAGATCCCGAACACCAGATTGAGCCGCTAAAATTTCTCGGCGGAAACACGATCGCAACCCTGAAAGCTGCTGTTTTAGCCCAACCTGGCGCTGTAGTTATTTCTGAAACAGAAAATTATCTCTATGCTGAATTCACCTCTTCATTAATGGGATTTGTGGATGATGTGGAATTTTATGTCGATGAAGCGGCGGGAACCGTACAAGTCCGATCGGCATCTCGACTGGGTC
>JAYUEU010000007.1:0-5040 GCA_043739065.1 Synechococcales cyanobacterium
TTTACGAGCCGCTGCGATCGTCAAAACTCGTTCCGGTTCAACTTGCAATAGCTCTACGATCGATCGGTCCAACGCAAATACATTAGCAGATGCGGCCAAAATCCCTAATTCACGAGGTTCGCCATTACTCGGCCCATTCCCTTCATGTCCAATAATTCCATCCAAAATAGTCAAATTTGGTGAAATCGTCCGAGCCGTTTCTACTAGCATTTGACCAAACCGGGCTTCATCCTTACCCGCTTCCATATGCCACCACGCCTTCATTTTCCCCGGCACACAACCAAACAAATTCTTGACCCCCATCGTCAAAGTGAGCTGAACGTGGGATTTTACTTTAGGTAAGTTAATCACCACGTCCGCTTCCATGACTTCTTTCGACAACAAAAGATGGTCAAATTCCTCGCTCATGGTTTCGTAGCGCGCACCCTTAAATTCAACGATCGGCACATTCAACGCATTGATCAACGGTAAATAGCCATTCGCCTGAGCGACCCCATGGGCACTTCCAAACGCCGGACCATCTCCGAGAAACGGCTTTCCGCCCGCCGCAATCACTAACTCAGCCACACAATAAACTACTTCTGGACGAGTGACGCATTCTTTCGTTGGCTTTGCCCCGGTGAGCAAATTTGGTTTCAAAAGAACCCGATCGCCCGGTTTCACAAACGTCGTCATTCCACCCAACGGTTCAAGCAGCTCGGCGATAGATTGACGAAGCTCCTCAAGGGCATAGGACGATGCACGAATCAGGCTGACGGAAGAATTTGACACTAAAGTAATCCTAAGTAATCCTAAAGAGCGATGAGTTGGGGATTGGGATCGATCGGGTTAGCTAACCTTAGTTATTAATATTAGGCACGCCAAGCACTTTCATCGGCCCAGAGTTTATTAATGCACCAAGCATTGTCTTGGTCTGGATTGCTCTCTTTTACCACCGCCAACATTTTCTGAAGACGCTCGTTATCGCCATGGAGCCAGTTAACGAGTTGCGTATATTTGCGTTGGGTAGCTTGTCGGATAGATTGCATGATGATTGCCTCAAAGTAACATCGATTTAATTGATAGACATCTAAGCATTGCCTGGGGATCGCCCGTGACGCTTATGGATTCAGAGATAGATTCAGACTTTCTTCTTTGTTCGGATAGTGCAGTAAATCAAATTTAAATATTTAATTCGGCAGAACTATCACTTTAAAAAAGGATTACGAAAAATACGTAACTATAAGTCAAAGTTGACTCATATCTAAAATTTTAGCAAAGATCCCGTGGGAGATCTAGACATCAGATATCAGAAATTGTAACGCGATCCCCAATATCGGATAATCCCTAACTGTGATATCGCGATCGTTGAGAATAAACTTCAGATTTGATGTGGAATTTGCCATATATATGGAATTTGGAATATATAGTGAATCGATTTAAAATAAGCACGTAAAATTTATCTTAGTTAGATTTATTTCAGTCAACCTGTCACCATTACTTTTCTATGTCAATTAAAAACATCGTCTTCCTGGGCCTACTGATATTCATTCCAATTTCGATCGCGGCCAATTTTCTTCACTGGGGTTCGCTCGTGATCTTTTTGACGGCAGCAGCGGCTATTTTGCCCTTGGCTGCTTGGATGGGTACGGCGACGGAGGAAATTGCTGTCGTCTCTGGTCCAACTTTGGGCGGTTTGCTCAATGCAACGTTTGGCAATGCGACGGAGCTAATTATTGCGGTTGTCGCGCTGAATGCGGGGTTAGTTGATGTGGTGAAAGCCAGCTTAACAGGGTCTATTATTGGCAATTTGCTGTTGGTGATGGGGTTGTCGATGTTACTCGGCGGTCTGCGTTACAAAGAGCAATCGTTTCAGCCTGTGGTGGCACGAGTGAATGCGTCGTCGATGAATTTGGCGGTAATTGCGATGTTGTTACCGACAGCAGTCAATTACACTTCGACAGGAATCACTGAATCCACAATTCAGACGCTTTCGGTGACAGTGGCGGTGGTGTTGATTGTGGTGTATGGCTTGACGCTATTATTTTCCATGAAAACCCATACTTATTTGTATGATGCTGGAATAGCGGGCGATGGTGCGATCGAAATGGCAGCGGCGAATCTAGCTGGAGAAGAAGAAGCTCATCAGCCTAATATTAAACTTTGGATCGCGGTGTTGTTTGCTTGCACCATTGGGGTAGCGATCGAATCTGAGCTTTTGGTCGGCAGTCTAGAAGAAGCGACCGAGCTTTTAGGACTAACGCCACTATTTACGGGCGTAATTTTGTTGCCCATTGTCGGTAATGCGGCAGAACATGCCACGGCAGTGACAGTGGCGATGAAGGACAAAATGGATTTGTCAGTGTCGGTGGCAGTGGGATCTAGTCTTCAGATTGCGCTGTTTGTTGCTCCGCTGTTAGTGATTGTGGGTTGGTTGATTGGTCAACCGATGGATTTGGATTTCAATCCCTTTGAACTGGTGGCGGTGATGGTTGCAGTGTTGATTACCAACTCCATTAGTTCCGATGGCAAATCCAATTGGTTAGAGGGCATATTGCTGCTGGCGGCCTATGCGGTTTTGGCACTAGCGTTCTATTTTCATCCGGTTATCGTCACTGTCTAACCCTAGATAAAATCGAGTGCAGTCATGCAAAATAAAGAGACTGTCAGATTGACGCTTTTTATTGCGATCGATCGCATTTACCTTTTACTTAATTTTCATTCACTTTCTACCTAATTCCCCCTCTGAGGTATATCCATGGCAGCGCAAAACAACGAATTCCCTATCCAAAAAACCGATGCAGAGTGGCAGGCAGAGCTTTCTCCCGAAGCCTTTAAAGTCCTCCGGAAGCATGGCACTGAACGCGCTAGAAGTAGCCCACTTGATAAGGTCTATGATTCAGGAACTTACTCCTGTGCAGGTTGTGGTACTCCATTATTTTTAGCCGACACCAAATTTGACAGCGGCACAGGTTGGCCTAGTTTCTTTCAGCCGCTCGAAAACGCTGTCGAAACTACCGTTGACCGCACCTTGTTTATGAGTCGGACAGAAGTGCATTGTGCGAAATGTGGCGGACATTTGGGTCATGTTTTTAATGACGGACCACAACCTACGGGATTACGCTATTGCATGAATGGCGTTTCTATGAAATTTAAACCTCAGACGTGAGTAAGCACTCCGCTCTCAACGTTTCCGTAGAATTACGCACAACAGGAAACTATACGATCGGACTTGAAGGGTTCCGATCGTATAGATCGCCTATCCAATAAGGGCTATGACCCTAAAACTCAATCCGATGGATGAATGCTGTGGTTCGCAATCAATCATCGGATTCTGTATCAAAATATAAAGTATTCCGATATGTTCCGAAAGGTTGTAACAATCGGAAGGAATTTTGACTCTCTAGTGCAAAAAGTTGTACCTTAAGGGAATCGCAAGATTATCTTAAGGTTTGCTTCTACTTCACAGCTTTGATTGCTCTAGTCTAATTTCTGACCTATCCGGAGCTAAATGCCATGACAAACTTATCGCCCAATAGCGTGTCTAACACTTCACCCAAAGCATTGCTGAACACCATGAACCCACTCAGACTCCGCCAAATCTGGACTCTTGTGGAATCAAGTCAACCAAGTCTGTTGGTTCGTCTTGATGATCCAGATCTTGAACAATGGCTAATGCGTCAGTTTAGCAAAGACCAAACCCTTAGTCCGAGTGAGTCTCAAGCGATGACCCATTATGTCCATAGCAAGTTGCCGTTGATTCGTGAGATGGCTGAACAAAAGGTTCCGGGGCTTCCTGCTTAAATTCTGTCGGCTTAGACTAATGACGACTGGCCGTTGTTTAGCCTGTTTTCGAGGTGTTACGACGGATTGCGATCGGACATAAACCCCCACAGAGGTATAACAGTGGTCGCACTCCCAAATCACTTCTCCCGATCGAATATGTCGCAGCAAGGGGTAGGAGCAGCAAGGACAGACGTGCTTACGCGTCATCGATTGCTCAAGCGTAAGGGGTACTGCTGCATTTGTCTGGTCTCCATGGGCAGGATGTAGGACAAATGCACGAACTGAATTTGTATGTTTGGTATTCATTTATAATTTGCCGAGCTTAATGTAGTTCGCTCGGTAGCCTAAAGAGTATTTTCAAAATCGATCGACAGTTGATGGAGAGCAAGATGTCAACGGATTTCTTCCGATTGATTTAACTATACCTATTTAATTGTAAATCATTTGTTAAGTTATTAACTTGATCATTAATTTGTATATTCTGGGATTGCTATTTACTCGACTATATGTAGTCAAAATGTAATCAAAATTTCTATCTGCGGGATTCGGGTAGAGGTTGGGCGATGGAGGGTTCCGAAGGCTTGGTGAGAAGTTGTTGCATCAGGATGAAGCCCAGAGAGGACGGCAACAGTAGTACCAGTATGCCAACGACAGCGATCGCAACTTTTGTCCAAGGCGAGTTTTGACTGTAAGTTGTGCGGTAGGGGTCAATGGGCAGTAGGTCTCCCCGAATCACTTCTCGCATGGCGATCGGCCGTTTGAACCGTAGGCGACGATCGTCGAGTTTTTCGAGCAATATCCAACCCGCCATCGATTCTTCTTCTAAGACTTGTTTTAAGGCAGATGGATCGCGAAATGAGTCTTGGGCTGATCGTAAAATTTTAAACTCCCAACCGACAAGTCTTGGATCGCTATTTCTTCGTTCTTTATTGGTTGCTTTTTCATCCATGGGATCAATCGTTTCCTTAGAGTCGTAGGGTGTCAACTGTTCTTCCTCGTCTTGTAAAAGAGCCTGGTTCTGGAGTTGTTTCGATCGTAACCACAGACCTACCGCAACGGATTGAAGTCCCGAGCTTCCGGTAAGAAGGCTAAGAAGTGCGAGTTCACTCATGAGGGTATAGGGTTTCCTATAAGTAAGCGTCGAGTAACCAATCCGGTCCGATTGATTGTAAACCTAGTTTTTTCAATTCGATCGCCTGTGTCATTTCTGTTAGTCCTAAATCTCCAATGGGTGTGGGTGCAAAAGTTCCTCCAATGATTTTCGGCGCGATAAAG
>JAYUEU010000008.1:0-3339 GCA_043739065.1 Synechococcales cyanobacterium
GAAACTGAACCCAAATCCAAACATTAAATGAATCAAACTCGCGGAAAGAAACTTGCATGGATTCGATCGACAATAGGACATAAAAAATTAGCGTCAATCCATAAACTAACCACGCAGGGCATTCAAGAATTGACGCAACCTAATCTTACCGCTCGAATGCACCGAATCGGCTGATGGATCTAACTGGCCGGACAGCCCGGAGTTTTTGCAGCAACCTTAGCATCGGCCCCGCGCAGGTCATAACAGAATTGGCCAATCAGAGACGGGGTTAAATAATCCTTTTTGGCTAAGGCTTTCTGGAACCATTGAACACTTTCTGCTTTTTTGTTCTGTTGCACCAGAATCTGTCCTTTCAGATAGTACAATTCAGGATTTTCGCTGGGAGAACTCGAAAGTGCCCGATCGACCGCCGCCAGAGCCTTCTCCTGTTGTTTCATATCCCGAAAACCCCAAGCCAAAATCCGATCGGCCACATATTTCGGTTGCTTGATGCCCTCAATGCGAGCGATCGCTGCCCCTGAATCTGACAGTGGTAAATTGACATTGATCGCCAGCATCAAATCCATGGAACCCTTCAGGAGATTGAACTCAGGATCATTTGGCGCAAGTTTTTCCGCTTCCCCCAAGGCCTGAAATGCGTTTGTCAATTTACCCAATGCATCCGGCGTTCCTTGAACAATGCCTTTCGTTGCAATAATGTGGGCGCTCTCTAGAAAATTTCCCACAGCCAGATACAACTGACCTCGTGGCATATCCTTCTCCATTAGCTTTTTCGCTGTTTCCTGGGTTCGGATTGCAGCCGCTGCAAAACCAGCCGTGTCTCCTTTACTCGTGTCATATTCTTTGGTGGACTGAGCAAATAAGAGCGATGCTTTTAGCGCATAAAGTAAGGGTTCATCTGGGTCAGCTTTTTCGGCAGCAGGCAACAGACTTTCGGCTTTTTTGTAATTGCCCTCATCAAAGATTGCTCGAAACACCTTTTCTGTCGCATCGCCGATCGGTTTATCACGACCAAACGGATCCTTGGCCCAAGATGGAGCAGCGGCAACGGTCCCCAGCATCACCGAACCCAGCGCAAGAACAGCAAATGATTGAGAAACAAAACTATGGCGTGTCATATAAAGATGTCCATCTTGGACGGCAAGAATGTTAATCAGAACTCTAAGAATGAATTCTAAAGCCTAAGGACGATTAATTTCTCGTAGGAGTTCCCTGTCGTCGATCGGATGTCCGTAATTCTGAGTCTCCCCCTAATCGATCGTCTTCAGAAATATTGTCTACACTGGTAAATAGGTCTATTCAATAGGTCTACATTAATTTAGGTCTACACTAATTCCCTCCATCGGCGACGATCGCTCCTCAAGCCTCATCATGCTCCACATCCGAAATCTGTCTTATCATCCCACCGCCTCAATCCAGCCCATTCTTTCAGGAATTAATCTAGACCTGCCTGCTCAACAGCTTGGAGTAATTGTGGGGCCAAGCGGATCCGGAAAAAGTACACTGATGGATATTCTCGCGGGGCTGGCCGAACCTTCCAGCGGATCTATTTTTTGGCGTGAACAAGAACTCAATCTACTCTACCTACAACAGCTCTGCGGCATTGTCTTTCAGTTTCCAGAACGACACTTTTGCGGCGGCACCATCCTCGAAGAACTCCGCCTCGGCCATCCAGATCTCAGCAGCGATCGGGTCCGTAAAGCATTAGGCGAAGTCGGGCTAGGCGATCTCTCCCTGCAAACCTCCCCCCATGCCCTCAGTGGCGGACAACAACGTCGGCTTGCCTTGGCTGTCCAGCTCATTCGGCAACCGCACATTTTGCTCCTTGATGAACCCACTGCTGGACTAGATTGGTCGATGCGACGACAACTGGTGAGTTTGTTAGCTGAGCTAAAAATACAGTGGACCTTGCTCGTGGTGTCTCATGATGCGACGGAACTGTTGGAAATTGCGGACTGTGCGTGGCAGATTTCGGGTGGAAAATTGCATGAGATTCCCGTTGCTCAACTCAAGGCCCAACTGATGACCCCAAATTTGGGCAGCGTAAACTCGATCAGGGCAAATTCGATCGGCGCAAAAGGGTAACAGAGTGAGATAGTGATATATCGATCGCGCATTGCAGTACGCTTCGCCCGATCGTATATGCACTTTGCCCGCCCTCACCATGGATTCTCTTCCCATCAATTCCGCCCTCTGGCAATCCACCTTAAATTGGACCCCCAGTGCATTCCAACAGTCTCAGTTTCAGCAGCTTTACACTGAAGTCCTTAGCGGTAATCAACGGCTGAATCTAACCCGAATTACCAGTCCAGAGGAGTTTTGGGAAAAGCATCTGTGGGATTCCTTGCGTGGATTTTTTCCGGGCACCCATCTAGACCTAGACCCAAATCAGTCGCCAAATCAATCGCCTAAGCTAATCGACATCGGGACAGGTGCTGGGTTTCCTGGTCTGCCCCTAGCGATCGCCCAACCCACTTGGGATTTTAATCTTGTTGACTCCACCCGTAAAAAAATTCAATTTGTCCACGAAACCATCCAAACTCTAAAACTACCCAATGTTCGCTGTTTCGTTGAACGAGCCGAAGCGTTAGGTCAGGATTCTCGCCATCGTGAGCAGTACGATATCGCCACCATTCGGGCCGTAGCCACCGCGACCGTCTGCGCCGAATACTGCATTCCGCTGCTAAAAGTTGGCGGCACGGCTATCCTTTATCGCGGCCAATGGACCGACTATGAACAGGATGAACTCAAGGCTGCACTCGAACAGCTAGGCTCGGAGTTGCTCCATTGCGAAACCTTCCTCACACCCCTTACCGAAAGCCGTCGAACTTGCCTAATTGTGCGCAAATCGTTCCCGACTCACCCGTTTTATCCAAGAGCGATCGGCATTCCCACCCAAAAACCACTCTCTTCAACTCCCATTACCGAATTCGACTAAATTCCATCCGGACTGGTCACATTCATTGAGAATAACGTGAGCGTAAGATGCACTCTGACAGCGCCCTCATTTCTTTAACGAGCTTCACCGCTTGAGAAGAATGGGGGACTTTTTTGCAAATTTACACAAAAACTGATACAAAACATTACGTAAAACAACTCAAGATGCGCTATCAGCAAGCCTTAAGGCCATTGAATTGAGGATTATGCAAAGTTTTGCAACACCATCCGAAAACGCCCGAACCCGGTCGAGTAAACTAATCAGTGACCTAATGTCTGGCTTTTAAATAGGCTCATAATTAGAGGCATAACCTTTGGTATGACCGAATTCTAAGCGAGTCCGCCGGACTATAGATGTTGCAAGCGCACTGATCTGGAGCCTTTCATACTATGTCTCATACC
>JAYUEU010000009.1:0-3859 GCA_043739065.1 Synechococcales cyanobacterium
GATGCCTTGCCAGAATAAAACGCATACTCTTAAATCTGAGATTCGAGAATCCATTGCACTCGCCATTCCTCTGGCCGGTTCCCAACTTGCTCAGTCTGCTACAGGATTTGTTGATACAGTGATGATGGGTTGGATGGGACCCAATACGTTGGCAGCGGGTGGATTGGCTGCTGCCTTGTTTATGGCGCTGTGGGTGACGGGTCTCGGGCTGACTAATGGGGTGACGGCACTAACGGCGGAAGCATATGGCCGTCAAAATATCGATCGGATTCAAAAAATTATAGCCCAGGGAATTTTTCTAGCCTTTTTAGTCTCACTGCCTGCGATGGTGTTGCTAACTCAAACGGGCGTGTTAATGCAACTCAGCGGACAGCCTGTTGAGATCGCTCGTGATGCTCAGACTTATTTACAATCGATCGCCATTGGATACTTTCCTGCGATCGCGTTTGTAATGCTGCGGGGTGTGGTGTCGTCGATGAATGCACCCCGCATTACTATGGTGATTGCGATCGTGGGACTAGCCTTGAATGCAGGGGGAGATTATATTCTCGGTTTTGGGAAATTAGGATTTCCGGTAATGGGATTGTCAGGATTAGCCATTTCGACGGCGATGACCCATTGGTTGATGTTCATTTCTATTCTATTTTACATGGGCTTTAGTCCCAAACTGCGCGGTTTTCGATTGCTTTCTCAATTTCCAACGATTGATAGATTGATTCTTTGGAAATTGTTCAAACTCGGACTTCCGATTGGGATTACTTTTACAGCGGAAGTAGGATTATTTAGTGTAACAACTATATTGATGGGACGATTTGGCGTTTCAGTATTAGCCGCCCATCAAATCGTATTTCAAACCATTGCGATGATTTTTATGCTGCCCTTGGGCGTATCCTATGCGACGACTATTCGAGTAGGACAATGGCTGGGTCAAAATAATATCCCTGCCGTTCGTCGATCGGCCTTTGTGGGGATGACGATCGGCGGCGGAATTATGGCGATTTCGGCTTTCTTGCTCATTGTGTTTCCGAAGATTGTTATCGGGTTATATGTAGATCTGTCTATTCCCGCCAATCAAGCGCTAGTGCCGATCGCGACTGGTATGTTAACGGTGGCCGCAATCGCTCAAATTCTGGATGGTGTACAAACTACTGTGGCTGGAGCACTACGAGGATTGCAAGATACAACGGTGCCGATGGTGCTGAGTTTTGCGGCTTTTTGGATAGTCGGGCTTTCGTCAGGATATTGGCTGGGGTTTGGGTTAGGCTGGGGCGGAATAGGGCTATGGATAGGACAATCGATCGGGATTACTATGGCATCAATTTTATTTGGTGGGCGCTTTCTATGGTTGCTTAAGAAACAATGAGCCTGGAATTGAGAATATAGAATGTAGAATGTATGAATTGAGGCTGCGAGAATGATGGATTAGGACGATTATGGGTGGGAATGACTTGCTGAATTCTGATTTTGTAAGCGATGATTTTGTTGGGCCAAAGTCGCCTTGGTGGGTGCAGTTAGGGCAGTTGATTGTCAATCCGATCGGGTTTTTGACGGATTGTGGGATGCGCTATGGCGATCGGTTTACACTTTCGATATTAGGCCCGAAGTCCCCGCCGTTAGTTTTTTTGAGTAATCCTGATGAGATTGGGGCCGTGTTTGGACCATTGGCCAGCGCGTTGGAATTTGGCAAGGTGACGCAGGTGTTCTTGCCGTTGGTAGGAAGCCAGTCCTTGATCATGCAGCAGGGCGATCGGCATCAGCGACAACGACAATTATTAATGCCTGCATTTCATCGTGAAAGTTTACTGCGTCAGGGTGAATTGATTTGTAGTCTGACCCGAGATCAAATGGCGAATTGGAAACTCGGCGATCGAATCAACATTCGTCAGGAAATGTCTCAGATTTCATTGCGAGTAATTTTGGAAGTCGTGTTTGGATTAGCGCCGGGAGATCGGTATGAAGCACTCCGATCTCGCCTCGAAAAATTGTTAGATCAGATTACTGATCCATTGTATTCAGTTCATTTTTTTCTGCCGCCCTTACAACAAGACTTAGGTGCTTGGAGTCCTTGGGGACGATTTCAGGTGCAGATGGCGGAAATTGACCAATTGATTTATGCGGAAATAAATGATAGACGATCGGAATTAGACAGCCTAAAATCTAGTTTAGAAGAGCGTACTGATATTCTATCCATGCTAATGCTAGCAAAAGATAGTGATGGTAATGCAATGCCCGATGTTGAATTACGAGATCAATTAATTACACTATTGCTCTTGGGGCATGAAACAACTGCATCATCGCTTTCTTGGGCATTTTATTGGGTTCATCGAGATCCCATGATTTTGAAAAGATTACGATCGGAAATTACACCCGTCCGCCACGACCCCATTTCCCTTTCAGAACAGCCTTATTTGACTGCCGTGTGCAAAGAGTCCCTGCGATTACAGCCGATCGCATTGATTGCACAACCTCGTCAGGTCAAAGAAACCGTGACTTGGGCCGATCGGACCTATCCAAAAGGGACCGTATTAATCCCATGCATTCAAACTGCCCACCAACGAGAGGCCACCTATCCCAATCCAAAAGAATTTAAGCCCGATCGGTTTATGGAGCGAAAATTTTCCCCCTCTGAATTTTTACCCTTTGGCGGTGGAAGCCGAAGTTGTGTTGGAATGGCACTGTCATTGTTTGAAATGAAATTAGTATTGGCAACGGTACTAGATCAATTTCAATTTGAAAGCAATCTCGTCAATCACGTCAAAGCCGATCGGCGTGGAATTACCTTTGTGCCCCCAGAATCATTTCGATTGACCATAGTGTAGAAATGATGAATCTAGAAATCACGAATCTAGAAACATAGTGTAGAGATTAATTCGGTTTTCACCATTAAACCCATCACACCGCCCATCAAATAGTCGTATACCGAACCCAGTAAGGACGGTCGTCTCAGGTTCGATCGGCGGTTACTTCACCACATCCATTCGGTTGCCCTCAATGTCATAGTTTAGCCATTCATCGTACATTGAATGCATGGAAAAACAAACCCAGAAGAACGCAACCGACACCTAAAAACAATCATTGTCTAAACCATTCTCAATTCAACCTTCAACCTTATAAATTCAGCGAGAATCATTATGTCTATCTCCTTTGTTCGTTGGCAACCTTGGCAAGAAGTGGAAACCGTACGTCGGCAATTAGATCAATTGTTTGAAGAAATGGTTCCACTCACCCGAGAGTCATTCAGCACCACCGTCAATCGTGCTGTCAGAGTTCCCGCGATCGAACTCACAGCTACGGAAAGCGCCCTAGTTCTATGTGCAGAATTGCCTGGATTTGAACCCGACGATCTCGATATTCAAGTCACTCGAGACTCGGTTTCAATGCGAGGTATGAAAAAATCTGCGACTCAGACAGAACCTATTCTGACAGAGCAGACCCAGACAGAATCCTCGGAAACTCCATCAACCGATGAAGCGAACACTCCTCCTACAGCCACACCTCACGTCTATACTTCTGAATTTCGCACTGGAGCATTCCATCGGGTTGTCACTCTGCCTGTGGAAGTCGATCCCGATCAAACAGTGGCCGTTTTTAAAAATGGCTTGCTCACCTTAACGATGCCAAAACGAGAGGACGATCGGACTCGTAGCGTCAAAGTATCGCTCTAATGTCACAGGGTGAAACTCGCACTGGAAGCCGAATTCAAGCACTACCGTCATTCTTCGGGACGGTTTGGGTTCGGTAAATACCCCTTCATCAAACGCCCACACCCAGACAACTATATGAGGGATAGGGGATGTATTGTCAGAGCTTCGCTAATCAGTTAGCACTCCCGACAATCTCCGGTGCGAATTTCCCACGC
>JAYUEU010000010.1:0-4694 GCA_043739065.1 Synechococcales cyanobacterium
TTTCGCGGATTTAGAAACCCGCCGATTTCGATCGCGCCAAACTTGATTCGCCGCCATCAACAAAAAAGGAGGAATCGTTTCGGCATAGCGCTTCCAGAGCCGCCGAGGTTCCTGAAATAGACGATAAAGCCATTCAAATCCTGACTCACGGATAAACTTAGGTGCGTGTTTATGGAGTCCCGCATAAATTGGGAACACACCACCAATTCCTACCATCACTGCTTGGATTTGACCCTGATGTTGTGCCATCCACTTTTCTTGTTTGGGACAGCCTAAGGAAACAAACACAACTCCAGAACGGCTCGCTTTAATTTTCTCTAAGACAGGAGATTCACTCGATTGAGGTAACGGCAACTCTCCAAACGGTAAGGACTCCATACCGCCAATAATCAACCGAGGAAATTCTCGCTCTAGCCGCACCCGCATCCGATTTAAAACTTGCGGCTCAGACCCGACAAAAAATACCGCAATCCCTCTTTCAGACGCAATTCTGCAAGTCCCTTCCAGTAAATCCATCCCAGTCGCTCGTTCTTGCTGCGATCGATGTAAAAATCGGATCATCCAGACCAAGGGCATTCCATCCGGTGTCACCAAGTCCGCATTACGCAACACCGAAGCAAGGCTAGAGGACTTAGTAGCTTCCACCAGCATATGGACATTCGCAACACAGACAATCTTACTGAGATTGAGACTAGCCCAATAGGTCATGTAATCGATATATCCCTCTAAGGGCAAAGCAGTGATAGGGAAACCGATAACACTTTGCGCCTCAATCTCTTGCCTATAGTCTTGTAATGGGTATGCCATGATGATTTCCCCAAGCGTGTAGAAATTGATGTGTCAATACTGTGTCATCAATCTAACAACGACAAGTAGATATCCGTATCTCACTTAAGACGCAGTTTTGAACTTCCTGTAATTTTAGGGGAGGATCTCTGTGGTTTTTATGAATTTTAGATGAAGTCTCAGCAATATCTCGGGGAATTATATTTTCGTTTTAAAAGGCTTTAATTAGTCAGCATTAATTAAATAAGTGAGATTACGCAGAAATGAAGTAGAGCGAAACAACATCTAACTTCGCCATAAAAAATACGCAAATAGGATAATAACAAGACGATCGAAGAAGCTAAAAAAACGATCGGTATAGCAAAAAAGGCACTATAGCCAAAAAAAAAGGGGCATATTGCCCCCAAGTTGAACCCACATGAATGAAAAAATGCGGCGTATCTAAACCATCGCTTTAGTACGCGAGGCCCATGCTGCGTGTCGTCTCAGCGCCCAGGTAAACCCGGATGCTTAGGAAGTCGGTTGGGCAAGCCGTTTCGCAACGTTTGCAACCAACACAGTCTTCCGTACGAGGAGACGATGCAATTTGACCTGCACGGCAACCATCCCAAGGAACCATCTCAAGGACGTCCGTGGGACAAGCCCGAACGCACTGGGTGCATCCGATGCAGGTGTCATAGATTTTGACGGTATGAGACATAGTATGAAAGGCTCCAGATCAGTGCGCTTGCAACATCTGTAGTCCGGCGGACTCGCTTAGAATTCGGTCATAGCAAAGGTAATGCCTTTATATACGATCCTATTTAAAAGCCAGACGTTAGGATCACTGCTTAGTTTACTCGACCGGGTTCGGGCGTTTTCGGATGGTGTTGCAAAACTTTGCATAATTCTCAATTCCGTGGGCTTAAGGCTTGCTGCTAACGCATCTCGAACTATTTTACGTAATGTTTTGTATCAGTTTTCGAGTGGCGAATAAAATATGAGTAGCTCGTGAAGGAAACGCTGTGATGAGCAGTACTCTTCATCAAAAATTTATAAATAGAAGAACAAATAGTCCTGTGAGTCCGATCGAGACATCATATTTGTTCACATCATTGGCCTATAACCTATAAATTGACAAAAAAGGCCCCCATTCTTTTCTCAAGCGGTAAAGCTGATTAAAGAGTAGAGGGCTCTGTCAGAGTGCATCTTACGTTCACGCTATTCCCTAAGACGACGACGAGTCCGGATGGAATTTAATCGAATTCCGTAATGGGAGTTGAAGAAAGTGGTTTTTGGGTGGGAATGCCGATCGCTCTAGGATAAAACGGATGCGTTGGGAAGGATTTTCGTAAAATTAGGCAAGTTCGACGACTTTCGGTAAGCGGAGTGACGAAGGTTTCACAATGGAGAAGCTCCGAGCCAAGTTGTTCGAGTGCGGCGTTGAGTTCATCTTGTTCATACTCAGTCCATTGACCCCGATAGAGGATGGCGGTACCTCCCACTTTTAGCAAGGGAATGCAATATTCTGCGCAGACTGTCGCGGTGGCTACGGCTCGGATGGTGGCGATATCATATTGTTCTCGGTGGCGGGAATCTTGGCCTAACGCTTCGGCTCGTTCTACGAAACAACGAACATTGGGCAATTTGAGGGTCTGGATAGTTTCATGGACAAATTGAATTTTTTTGCGGGTGGAGTCAACAAGATTAAAATCCCAGGTGGGTTGGGCGATCGCCAAGGGAAGGCCAGGGAATCCGGCACCTGTACCAATGTCGATTAATTTTTGCGACTGACTTGGGTCTAGGTCTAGATGGATGCCCGGAAAAAATCCGCGTAGAGAGTCCCATAGATGCTTTTCCCAAAACTCCTCTGGACTTGTAATCCGGGTTAAATTCAGCCGTTGATTGCCGCTGAGGACTTCGGTATAAAGCTGCTGAAACTGAGACTGTTGAAATTCACTCGGAGTCCAGTTTAAGGTGGATTGCCAGAGATCTGAATTGATGGGAAGAGACATGGGTGCTAGGGGCGATTCGGCAAAGTGCAATGCGATCGGGCGAAGCGTTGCAATGCGCGATCGATATATCACTATCTCACTCTGTTACCCTTTTGCGCCGATCGAATTTGGGGTCATCAGTTGAGTCTTGAGTTGGGCGACAGGAATTTCATGCAGCTTTCCATTAGAAATTTGCCATGCACAGTCCGCAATTTCCAAGAGTTCCGTCGCGTCATGGGACACCACTAACAAGGTCCACTGTGTTTTTAGCTCAGCTAGCAAACTCACAAGTTGTCGGCGCATCGACCAATCTAGTCCAGCGGTGGGTTCATCGAGGAGCAAAATGTGCGGTTGACGAATGAGTTGGACGGCTAAGGCAAGCCGACGTTGTTGGCCGCCACTGAGGGCATGGGGAGAGGTTTGGAGTGAGAGATCGCCAAGCCCAACTTCACCTAACGCTTTGCGGACCCGATCGCTGCTTAGGTCTGGATGGCCGAGACGGAGTTCTTCAAGGATTGTGCCGCCGCAAAAGTGTCGTTCTGGGAACTGAAAAACAATACCGCAGAGCTGTTGTAGATAGAGCAGATTGAGTTCTTGTTCACGCCAAAACATAGATCCGCTGGAATGCTCAGCTAGCCCCGCCAGAATATCCATCAGTGTACTTTTTCCGGATCCGCTTGGCCCGACAATAACTCCAAGCTGTTGAGCTGGGAGATCTAGATTAATTTCCGAGAGAATGGGCTGGATTGAAGCGGTGGGATGATAGGACAGATTTCGGATGTGTAGCATGATGAGGCCCAAGGAGCGATCGCCGCTAATGGATTTGATTATAGATGCAATTAATGCAGACCTATTGAATAGACTTGAATAGGTCCATCTACCAGTGTAGACAATTTTTTGAAGACGATCGATGATGTGAGGGCTGGAATGGAATTGCGGACATCCGATCGGTTCCAGGGAACTCCGGCGAGAAATTAATCGTCCTTGGGCTTTAGAATTCATGACTAGAGTTCTGTTTAATATCCCTTCAGTGCAAGATGGACATCTTTATATGACACGCCGTAGTTTTGTTTCCCAATCGGGTTCTGGGTCGATTGTTTCTCGATCATTAGCCGTTATTACGTTGGGTTCGGTAATGGTGGGAACCGTTGCTGCTGCTCCGTCTTGGGCGAAGGATCCGTTTGGTCGTGATAAACCGATCGGCGATGCGACGGAAAAGGTGTTTCGAGCAATTTTTGATGAGGGCAATTACAAAAAAGCTGAAGGTCTTCTACCTGCTGCCGAACAAGCAGACCCGGATGAACCGTTGCTTTATGCGCTAAAAGCATCGCTCTTGTTTGCTCAGTCATCCAAAGAATATGACACCAGTAAAGGAGACACGGCTGGCTTTGCAACGGCTGCAATCAGAACCCAGGAAACAGCAAAAAAGCTAATGGAGAAGGATAAACCACGAGGTGAGTTATATGTGGCTGTGGGAAATTTTCTAGAGAGCGCTCACATTATTGCAACGAAAGGCATTGTCCAAGGAACGCCAGAGGCGCTAGGTAAGTTGACGAAGGCATTTCAGGCATTGGGGGAAGCGGAAAAACTCGCGCCAAATGATCCTGAGTTTAATCTAGTGAAAGGATCTATGGATTTGATGTTGGCGATCAATGTCAATTTACCACTGTCGGATTCAGGAGCGGCGATCGCTCGAATTGAGGGCATCAAGCAACCAAAGTATGTGGCTGATCGGGTTTTGGCCTGGGGTTTTCGGGATATGAAACAACAGGATAAGGCTCTGGCAGCAGTCGATCGGGCGCTTTCGAGTTCTCCTAGTGAAAATCCTGAATTGTACTATCTGAAAGGACAGATTTTAGTACAACAGAATAAAAAATCAGAAAGTGTTCAATGGTTCCAGAAAGCCTTAGCCAAAAAGGATTATTTAACGCCGTC
>JAYUEU010000011.1:0-24865 GCA_043739065.1 Synechococcales cyanobacterium
ATTAAATCCGACGAAAGGTTAGACATATTAAATAATGCCGCAGCAAAACCTGATATCAACAGAATCGCCAACAGCAGGATAGTGTGTTTAGTAAAAAAGCGGATTCCGAATAGAGCCGTTCTTTTAACTAAAGTGCCGAGACCAGTACTTAAGAAATCAGTCATAGTTCGGAGAGAAATCATGACAGAAGTATTGAATTATTTCAATGAACCTACCCTAGAACTCAAACGTCATCCGTAACGCCCATTGCCAAACGGACGAAGCTACTTGATTATCGGGATTGATCACATATAAAATCGACGGACTGACATTAATCTGATCGTTCACCAACAAGCCAAAATATGCCTCGATATTGGTCTGGGTTGCATTGCCTAGCGAACCCGTAATAAACGGCTGACCGATCGCCAGTCCCGCCTTAGATCCCGGAATTACAAAATTTCGTATAATCCCACCGATCGCCCAAGTCATGGGTGTCGCATCAAACTTACCTCCCAAAACTGAATTTGAACCCGAATACTGAGCAATCCCCAACCGTGCAAACGCACCCACTTGACGACCAGAGGCCCATTCTCCACTTAAGCCCAGCGCATTTACTTGACTCCCATTCACCGTAGCATTAGTAAACTGCGCCCGCACCGTTATGGGCCGAGTTGGCAATCGATATTCGCCTTCTATTGTGGCTTGATACTGATCCCGAAATAGCCCAATTTGCGGATCACTAGCCGCAGCCCCCACAAACAAGCCACGCAAACTTAAATCCTTACGCATGGTCCATTCCGCCACAACCCCTGCACCCCCAGCGCGATCGATCGGGTTTTGCACCACTAAAGGATTGTTCGTGAAAAAACTAGACGCAAAGTTACGACCAGAATTGTTCGCGAAGGTATTGCGATCGATGAAGTCACTCGGCGGAATTACGCTGCCTACGGTCAACTTCACGGTCTTGGAGAGTGGAAAACTGTAGTAGAGCTTCCGTATCCGTACATTTGACGAAACACCCACAGCATCAAGCCCCCCCCCATCGGCAATAGACCCCAGAGTGGATAACCTGTTGCCCTGACGCTGCTGATTTAGGCCCACTGCATCCAGTCCGCCATTTCCTGCTTCAAGCTGTGTCACCAGAAGATCTTTTCCTCTGAAACTCGTATCAAAGTTCAATCGCACTCTAGAGATAATGCTGGTCTTGGAATTGCTGCTGCCGCTGGTTAAAAGTTGGTCGCTGGTGCCGCTAAATTTCGTGGTGGTGGCGAATTGCTGATTGCTCAGAAGTGATTCAGTCTTCTCGAACGTGGTCATTCGGGATCGTAGATCAGACAATGCCTCTTCATAAATACCTTGTAGTTTACGAATGATTTTAGTATCGTCTTCCGTCGCGATCGGAGTCACCCGCTCCATTACTTGACTAATCACTCGCGCAAATTCAAACCGAGTCAACGGCTGATTTCCCCGAAAGATCTTATTAGAATTCATCAAGCCATAGCGCTCAATCAATGTCTTAACAGCCTGATAGGCCCAATCGGTCGGCTGCACATCCATCAAGTCTGTGACGCTAGTGACGGCTTCAGTCGATTCTGAGTCGAGTTCTGCGGCTGTTGCCCTTGGTCCAAACCAGCATCCCACTGCCAAAATTCCGATCGTCAATCCTGCGATCGTCCGTCCCACTGATTTCACCATAACTCCCCACCCGACAAACTCTCTCCAAATTACCCTAATTCTTCCTAACTACAAAAATGAGTTAGGGTCGCTTGAGCATTACTTAGGATTTAATTTAGGTTTTAATCGCACTGCCATCACCAATGCAGGTGTTCCCAATAGAATCCCCATGGGCAACCAACGACTCCAGGATTCCCCTTTTCGCACGGCCACGATCGCGGCTAGAACTCCGGCAGAAGCATGGATAAATCCAAGAATCGTGAGGACTTGAACGATCGATAAAGTAGACAAATCATAAATCAAAGAATCCATAAAAAATCAAACCGAACGGGTTGGGCTAAAATTGCTTTACCTCTAGTTTGTACGCGAAAATCTCATTCCCTGCAATTACCCCCATAATCATCCAAGCCGCCCCGTGACCTACCCATTATTTGACGGCGCTGCCAATACTAATCCTGAACAGGGAAAATTATTCAGTGCGAAAGATCTAGCCGGAACCTATCACGTCCACCAACCTCAACAGCACACCACTATTAATGAGGATGCGATCGGTCTCAACCAATGGAAACAGCGCGTCCTAGCTTATCAACAAACGCATCATCAACAAGCCACCCCCAGCACTCAAGGCTCGCTATTTGATTTACCTGATGTATCTCCGTCTGGAATGTCCGAAAAACTGGTTGTGAATCCATTTCAATTGCCCAGGCAAAACACTCAGTTCTGGCGCTGGAATGCTCAGGATGCGGGAGTTTCGGCATTATATTTTGTAATTGACTATGATTATTCGCTGGTGCTGTATGTTGGCGAAACTATCAAATCGGAATCCCGCTGGAAAGGTGTTCATGATTGCAAGCGCTATCTTTTACATTATCAACAAGCTCACTACAATCTGGATCTCACAACCCAACTGGGTATCGCGTTCTGGAAAGATGCACCCACTAATTCCCGATCGCGACAACGCCTAGAATCTGAGCTGATCTACCAGTGGCGATCGCCCTTCAACAAAGAAAATTGGACCTTCTGGGGAACACCCTTTGTTCAGGCGGGATAACGATCTTGGTCAGCAGACGTAAATAAAACTTGGCTCTCAATAATAGATGATATTCGTTCCGGTGATTGGGCTTGTTCGCCTACGGAACTGTCGAATGAATTCCCATTACGATTCGAGATAATAATCATAATTTGGTTGTCCGTCATTTACTTGACTAATTTTTCCATCACTATTCGATGTAGCTTTGCTTCGTTCTGTTGGAAAAATAACCACGCGACCGGGAAAAAAGTCATGTATCGATTATAAACATTAAGCCCAACTAGGGCTTGAGCGTCCTCCCGATTTTCGACCAGTCGGTCATACCATGCTCTGATCGTTGGCTTGTAGTCATGGAGAGAGTCATGCGTGATTCTAAAGCCAGCACTTTCAGCAGCTTCAATATGATTGCGATGCATCACTAAAAGAGAACCGGGGAAAAACAGTTGCAACATTACTACCGAAGCTGGGTAGGATTCACGCTCAAAGGAAAAGAACTGATGGACAGCAAGTCCTCCTGGTATAAGTGCATCATATATCTTCTGATATAGAGCTTTTAACTCCGCAGGTCTTACATGTTCCAAAGCTCCGATCGAAAAAATGCGATCATAAGGTGCATGCTCAAATGGCGAGGTAATGAAGTTTGTGAGGGAAACATTTAGTCCTAATTTTTGTTGATTGTAAGCCAACTGTTCCTTGGATAAAGTAAAGCCAGTTAACTCGCCGCTATGCCCTGCGTCTTGAAGATATTTAAGCATTGCCCCCCAGCCACAGCCCAGATCCAAGATTTTCTCATGCCCGGTTAGCTTTAAGAGCGAACGAAGATACTCTGCCTTGTGCGTTTGTGCTTCCTCTAAAGTATCTTGATCACTGAGAAATTCCGCACAGGTATAGAACTTGTACTTGGTATCCAGAAATAAAGCATAGAATTCGTTTGATACATCGTAATGAGCTTCAATCCCACTTGCATGGTCTTGGGTCAGCATTGAATCCAAATATGTTTTGCGTCTTGACTCTGGGGGATAAGCTCGCATTAGGAACTCTAACCAACTTGGTTTTGGTTCATTCCAAAACTGCCAGTTCTCTACCGGGTCTAACGGCATCGGCAAATGAATTCTGTAGTTTGCGATCGCATACAGTGGCCCTTGATCGACAAGATCTAATGCAAATTGCGATAACCGCTTAAGATTATTCACACTGTTTATCCTTGCTAAAAGACAACATAGGTTTTCGCGGCAATGTCAACCGAAAATTGATCGCACTACATTAATGAAATTGTAAACCTTTCCAGTTGTTCAGGGAGCAATATTACAAAATCACCTCAATCCTATCTGCAATGAAAAACAGATTGAGATAACTCTTAGAGCAAATTATCTGTAAATTTCTATTCAACTACTGTCTCTAATTAGGCTGAAAATCAGCAACCATAACCAGCTAAAGCATATCTCATCCGATCGGATGGATACCTCAAAACTTTCCGTATATCTGCGCTCATTTTTAATAATGTATCTTGATTTTGTAGAGTTCGATGCAAACATCACTCTCAACGATCGGCTCTCCCAGAAGTCAAAAATCATCCCAATAGTTATTGATAGACTCGATGATAAATTTGTGGCGTTGGCAGTGAGAGAGACTATAAAAAATACGATCGGACCTTACACAGATCCGATCGTATTTTATTTTAATTCAAGCTGTAATCAAATTACGGACAAGGTCCAACGTTCTTGCCACCATTCGCAAACCCTTCAGATACCCAGCCCTCAGCAGGCTTAGAAATCTTAATCCAAGTCCGGCCATCGCTCGTATTTTGAGATTCAGGAGGTGTTACAAGCATGATTTTCTGATTTTGAGCCACACCTGCAACAGCTTCATTAGAGCCACCCGGTCCCTTACGAATCGCGAGACCCATTGGCTGAGTCACAAGGCGACAGGAAGACACATTTGGATTTGGATTTGGATTTGGATTTGGAGTCACAGGAACAATAACACCAGAGCACATCTTCAAGTTAACCGTTTGGACAAATCCTTTGCTTGGAGTGCTGACCAAAATCATGTTATCAGTAGCCGTTTCTTCGGCCAACGTCACCTTATCACCCGATTTCAACGACGTCACCAGGACACTACTGCTATCCCGATCTCTATAAAGTCCTGTGGACTGCTTAGCTGCACGGCATTGTCCCGTTAGCTTGACCGCATCCGCTGCATTCGCAGGCGACGATGTTCCGATAACCATTGCTCCAAGAGACAACAGTAAAACTCCCCAACCATAATTCTTTGTCATGAATGACTCCCAAAACCTTCATTACATCAAAACACGTCACTGGTGGAAATTATGCCACGGAACGATCGTAGCGCTCAACGAATGCAACAAAACCATAAATCTTGCCCGGTTCATCCACTATTCAGTCGAAGGTGCAAACTCAATCGTTGAACGCTTGATCTTGACATCGTAGCGATCGAAGAAATCATGGCCCAATAGCCCAATATCTGAATTCGGAGCCACCGTCACGATCAGCTTCCGAGCAGGCATTCCACCCGTTGTGACTGACCCAATATTAGCCGTCAGAAAGCGAACACGAGATCCATCCGCAATTATCATCTGACGGGCACCTGTTGGTTTTAAGCCCAGAGCAATCGCCATTCGTTGCGTAATCAAAGTACTGCTCGCGCCCGTATCCAAGATCATTTCAAATTTTTTGCCATTAAATATCACATCAATTACAGGTGTGGAAGCTAGACGACGCTTGATGGGCACCCGATAAACCCCATTCTTAGCAGCGGAGACTCCAGACGTTGCACCCGTCGATTCTAAGGGCATTTCACCACACAACGGACCCAGTGACATTCTTTTGCCCGAAGCCGTCACCATATAACACGATTCCGCCGCCGCCTGACGCATTGAACCCATTACGCAAACCATCGCGATCGTCATCCCCAATGCGGCTTTGAGCGCATATCCTCGATAAATCCGTTGCATCATACTATTCTCCAACAGAACAACTCAAACCCTGCAATAGGTTAATAATTCCCAAAACGGACGAACTAGTTAAGAAACGGAGGATAATTCGTATTGGATCAAAATCCCCGACCGCCTAAGTGGATAGGTCGATCGGGGATTTCAGGTAAGTCAAGAACTAATGGACGTAACTGGATTCGAACCAGTGACCCCTACAATGTCAATGTAGTACTCTAACCAACTGAGCTATACGTCCTCGCTGAAAACGAGATTAGCACAGCCCCTTTGGAAAGTGCAACCCAAAATCTGAAAATAGTTCGCTCTTAACATCTCACCCAAGGTCTCCACCCAAACTTCGTAAACATCTTTGAAGAATCAATCCAGAGCACCGAACCATCGGTTAATAATAGCGATAGGCCAATATTAGTTCAGAGATTTCAGAGAACCACCATGACATTTCGTCCTCATATTTCACCAAATCTTGCGCCAACAGGCCCACGGGAAGACTTTAGTGAATACGTTGCCCATCTGCAACTTCATATGGCCCTACAGACTCGAAAACTTGTTCCAAATATGGCTCAGGGTAATAACGACAGCCGCGCTCAGCTTTTACAAGACACCCAAGCTCACATCGAAAAACACGTCTCGCGGCAGATTTTCTAGATATAATATTTTGGGTGTAACTTAATTATTGGGCTTTTTAAGCATGACAGACCTTTTGCAGCTTCGTCCTCGCATCGAAGCCTTGGAATTAAAACGTTCTACATTAGTATCGTTGCTTGATAATCCTGACCTTGGTACGCTCCATGTGGATGTGACTCAAGCGATCGAGGAACTAGACGATTTGATTGAAGAATTTAAGCGAACGTTTAAGTCCTAAAAACTAGCCTAAAAAACCAGTTCTAAGCAAATCAGTCCTAGCGAATGCTAAACCCCTCGTGCTGCCATGACCATGCCTCGAAAAAATCTTTGGTACGAACGTTTCATGGTTTCGATCGCTGTGGTCAATCTCGGTATTGTGGGATTTGATACTAGCTACGTGGCGCTGCGAGATTTTTGGTTACGGGGCGGGGTTTCTATTGGGCCAGTGACATTTCAAGTACCGGTTCCGCCTGTTGTGAACTGGTATGACCCGATTAAAGGGATTGAGCCGCACCGGGATTCTGAACAATATCTGAAATCAGTTAGAGATCTGGAGGCAAAGCTTGTTCAATCTGGCATTGATTCACCAGAGACTTTGACAGCGCTAAAAGATCTACAGGACGAAAGTTCTAAGATGATTGAGGGGAATTGGTTTGAGGTGGCGGGTAAAACAGGGAATCTCGAAAAAATTAAAAATCGAATACGCGATCGGATTGGAATAGAGTCTTCACGGAAATCTTTTGAGACGTTTTGGGATAAAGACTATCTAAAAAGTAAAGGTGTCACTCAGGAACTCGCTTTTTTTAATCAAAAAATCAAACCCTTACTTCTAACAAATTACTATCGTACGACTGGGGAGAATGGTTTACTTACGGATAATTTTTGGCTTATCGATTGCCCGTTTGTTTTACTATTTGGTGCTGAGTTTTTAGCTCGTACATTT
The DNA here is from genome assembly GCA_043739065.1 of Synechococcales cyanobacterium. Taxonomy (GTDB): domain Bacteria; phylum Cyanobacteriota; class Cyanobacteriia; order Leptolyngbyales; family Leptolyngbyaceae; genus JAAFJU01. The sequence goes on from JAYUEU010000011.1 coordinate 7,222, forward strand.
TACCTAACGCGCCGCTATCGCACTCGTAATCTTAAGTGGCCCGATGCTATGCTGTGGCGATGGTATGATGTGCTGCTTTTGATTCCAGTATGGCAATGGTTACGAATTATTCCGGTGGCCATTCGACTGGATCAAGCGAATTTAATCAAACTGGATCGGATTCGAGATCAAGCGACTCAAGGATTTGTGAGCAATATTGCAGAAGAGTTGACGGAAGCGGTGTTGCTACAGTCTATCAATCGGCTTCAGAGTAACATTTCCAGCGGTACGATGACCCGATGGGCGATGAATACTCTCAATCGACCGTATCAAGATATTAATCAACGAGATGAGGTTAGAGAAATCATCGATCGGATGTTAAAAATTACAGTTAATCAAGCATTGCCCCAGGTTAAACCAGAACTTGAAGCTGTGATTCGTCATGTAATGGAAGGAGTATTGGAACAGTCCCCTATTTATAAAGGGTTTAAATCAATTCCGTTGATGGGTGCAGTGCCGGGTCAATTGAATGAGCAGTTGATTTCAAGTGTGACATCGGGCGCTTATGAGATGTTAAGTCAGGCGTTGGAAGATCAAGTCGCGGGAGAATTGGTCAGCCAATTTGTGAAGAATCTTGGACGTGCGATGATTGAGAAACTTCAGGATGGTGATTCACTAGATGAGTTGCAAAGTTTGCTGACAGACCTAATAGAAGAAGTCAAAATAAACTATATTCAGCATATTGAAGCCCCCATGGTAGATGCTTTACCTGCGACACAATCTTAATCAATCTCTAACTTTACGATCGTAATCTCCTGAATTTTAAAAGCATCATTTAATCACGATCGGTTGATTTAAGATTCACTATCAATTTACAAATTCAATTGGATTTTGATCTCGCCGATCTCGCACAGGAATAGGGGTTGATTGACGAGCGCTAAGCAATGCTGCCGTTTGTTCTAGGGATTCTCTAAGACGTTTGGCGGCGTGAATTGACATATCTCGGGGAACACTAATGCGATCGCGCAAATACCGTAATCCCAGTTCCGAACCTGATTGCGGCTGACAATTCGTTCCTGTTATCAAATGAGTTAAGGCACAGCGCAAGGCTTCGTCAAATAGTTCATCCGATACGGGATTGACTCGGATAATATTTCGGCGATGTTTAATCACCCGATGAAGTGCTTCTTGGCGTGAGGTTTCGGGTTCAGGATAAGTGACATCGGGAAGACCTTGCCAGGGACCCCGATCGACCCGTAATTTGTTTTCTAACATTTGGGGTTCGCCATTTTCCCAACATCCACCCATTTGCGGAGGAAGATCATGGGCATGGGTATGAAAGTCGCTCTGAGTACCGCGATAGGTGCTGCGGGTTTCCATTGCATCAAACCAATCGCTGAATCGAGGATTTTGTCTAAAGGAATAGCCTTTGTAATAGTAAAGACTGGCATTCATTCGCTCGACATAGGGCGTAAAGATTACATCTGCGGTGCCAAATTCGGATAGAAAATAAGGACCGGGAGTTTGAGCGATCGCAGCTTCAACTTGGTCTACAATTTTAGTAAACATCTCTCGATTTCGCGATTCATCACGGGGCGATCGGGCAGGCTGACACAACCATCCACACCAGGCCCGAAATAACAATCGCTCTAATCGTCGCATTGAGATTACAGCCGGATCGGTCATTCCCAAATTGAGGGGGCCAAAAACTTGCTCTAATGCAATTAAAATATCATCGCTTTCAGTAATAATTCTACCATCAAGTTCGAGGGCTGGAAGCATTCCAGATGGTACTTTTCGTTTATACCAACTCTCCTTTTCGCCATAACAAAACATAGTTACTTTTTGAATGCGATAGGGGATTTGCTTTTCTTCAAGCCATAGCCAGATTTTTTGACAGTAAGGACACCAAGCATGATTGTCTCGAAACAATGTGACACGCACGTCTAATTCGTTTTGTCCAAACAATCGTAAGGTCGCTTGGGCGTTGGTTGGACCATTAATCCGATCGGTTTGAAAGTCGTGCGTCAGGGCTTCAAGATCTGACCAATTTAATGGAAGTGAAGTATTTACTACAGAAGAAACTGCCATGGTGTCAATCATTAAAAGGTGTCAATCACTAAAGCCTATTCTAACAATAAATCTCAACAATTATCGGGACATATTTGGACATATTTCAAGTAGAGAATCTTTTTCATTGTTTTCAATCTTTTTCATTGTTGCCAGAAGATTGACAATGCCTGTAATGCACCGATGACGACCCCTAAGACTCCGCCGAGATTAACAATGGCTTGGAGTTCGGTTTGAATTAATTCGTTAATGCCTGCCTCCATTTCTTCCGGCGGTGTCGCAACAACACGGTTGATGATTACTTGGTCGATTTGCAAAATGGGAATTACTTCCATCACAATTGCTTCTAAATCGCGTTCTAAATACCGATCGAGGACAACGGCTAACTCATAACTCACGATATCTAATGATTCACTTACAGTTTCTAAACTTTTCAATCGACCGAGAATGACGGAAGCCGCTCGATCCCATTTAACTGATGAACTTAATTCCTGTAGAAGTTCTGCCCCTTTTTCACGCAAATAGCTGCGAACGCTTTCGCCCATAGTGGCTCGGAGTTGGCGAATAGTGAAGACTGGAAAATTTTGTAGTGATAAATTTTGGAACAGTTCTTGAAGGCGTTGACGGACTCGTAGTGAAATAATCAATTCAGCAATTGTTCTATTGGCGGTCTCTTGTTCATCTAAGCAAAATGTTCTCAATCCAACTAAAGAATTCTTCAATCCAAATATATTCGCCACGACCCAATAAGTCCCGCTAGTTTTTTCACGAAAGCGATCGTCAATGATTTTGATGTTGCGATCGGTAAGGAAATCAACTAAAGCAAGACGTAGGTTTTCAGGCGATAGAATACTCTCTAGTACCCATGTAGAGAGCTTTCCAGATTGCTCTGCATTCAATTGAAATTCAAGTAAAACCCGATCGAAGATTTGATTGATTTGTTCCTCTAAAAAATCGTCGCGCCTTGCTAAAGTCCGGAGTAATTTCGGCAATGACTCCCCAAACAAATCTTGTAGAATATTGGCTAATACTTTTGTTGTATTCTCAGCGCGTCCAGTTTTTATTTGTTCTAAGGCGAGTTGCAACATCCAGAGAATAGCTGCTTTGACCCGATCGACTTGCAATACTCTTCGTGCAATACCTTGAATTTCATCAGGGGTTAGCAATGATCCCATGATGCTGTCAGCAATTCGTTGAGCAAGTTTTTTTTGATTACGAGGAATAACGCCGGGAGTGAAGGGAACTTGATAGTTGCCAATAAACTTTGCCCGGTAGGGCCGAAATAACATGCGAATGGCGATGTCATTGGTGAAGTATCCAATGATGCCGCCGATAATGGGTGGGGTTGCGATTAACCAAATCTGGGACGTTTCCACAGCTAAACCATAGTGCAGTTGAATATATTGCAATTGATTTGCAGGCTTATTTTGTCAAAACCAGCACTCCCATAGTACCGCCTGCGATCGGATAATGAACTGCTTTTGTAAAACCTGTGATGATGGCTATTTTTACTTGCTCGTCTCCCGTCGGAAACCGATCGAGGCTTGGGGCAATGTAGGCATATTCATCGACAAATCCTAATTTGGCAGCAGCGGGCACAACTTGATTGTCAAGATACCATTGTTGAAATCGACGAATAATAGGATTACTTGGGCGATGCATATCAAGAATGGCGGCTTTTTTTCCTGGTTTTAGCACGCGATATATTTCTTTAAATGCTTTAGGAATATCTGTCACATTTCGCAATCCATAACTCATGGTAATGCAATCCATATGAGCATCCGGTAGCGGCAACTCTAACGCATCTCCAGCAATCCATTCAATATTTTTCTTATTAAGATTACGCTTTGATGCAAAGTCCAACATTTCTTGTGCAAAGTCCAACCCAGTAACCGTTCCGTCATCGCCAACCCGATCGCTTAGTAATGCCGCAACATCCCCGCTCCCACAGCAAATATCCAGAACACGATCGCCGAGTTTAGGCTCTGCCCATTTGGCGGCCATGAGTTTCCAAATCTGGTGTTGACCAAAACTAAGGGTATTGTTGAGTTCGTCGTAAACGGGAGCAATACGATCGAAGAGCGATCGAACTTCAGTGGCGCGGGTTTCCATGATGAATCGGCGAGAGTTATTTTTAGGATTTAAAGCGCGATCGCTATAGATCTATCTTAGAAGAAGTTTGGAACCATATCCCATTACCAAACATCATTGGAGGTCAAATTCACCGATTGGCTTCTCATTTTACCGGAAGACTATAAACTTTCATTCTGGGAGAAGCTTAGAACTTATGAGAAGGAACGTCAGATGCCTTATATTACTCTTACTATTACTAGTGTTGAAAAGATTGGCCACGATCGTGGAATTGTGGAACGAGGACGATCGATCGCACTTAGTATGCTTCGGAAAAAATTAGACATAGAGACGATCGCTGAAATCACCGGACTCACGATCGCTGAAATTCAAAATCTCCGATTGCAATTAGAAGGCGAATAAGAGAAAGTCGATCGGCATTTTCACGCGGTATCACTTCATAGCCAAAACTCTCTATTCTTGCAGTTGCAGTCTTTGTAAATCTGTTGCATGATCAGCAATGGACCGCTATCGCCCCAACATCATGCCAGAATTTTCAATCCAAGCGCCTTATGAACCCAAAGGGGACCAGCCGACGGCGATCGCGGCCATGATTGAGTCTATTGAAAATGGCGTGCAGTATCAGACCCTATTGGGCGCAACGGGAACTGGGAAAACCTACTCGATCGCCCGTGTAATCGATAAAGTCAAAAAACCAACCTTAATCCTCGCCCACAACAAAACTCTCGCGGCCCAATTGTGTAACGAGTTACGCGAATTTTTTCCCGATAATGCCGTCGAATACTTCATTAGTTACTACGACTACTACCAACCTGAAGCCTATATTGCCGTCAGCGACACCTTCATCGAAAAAACAGCTTCTATCAACGAAGAAATTGATATTCTGCGTCACTCGGCCACCCGATCGTTATTTGAGCGGCGTGATGTAATTGTAGTGGCTTCTATTAGCTGTATTTATGGTCTGGGAATCCCGACTGAATATCTCAAAGCTGCAATTCCATTCCGAGTCGGCGAAGAAATCAATCAACGGCAAGTTCTACGAGATCTAGCCTCAATTCAATATACTCGTAATGATTTGGATCTCGGACGTGGACGGTTTCGGGTGAAAGGCGATGTATTGGAGGTAGGTCCAGCCTACGAAGATCGAATTATTAGGATTGAATTTTTTGGTGACGAAATCGATGCAATTAAATATGTCGATCCGATTACAGGTTCAACATTGCAAACATTAGAATCAATCAACATCTATCCAGCCCGTCACTTCGTCACCCCAGAAGATCGACTAGAAGAAGCCTGTAATGCGATCGAAGCTGAATTGAAAGATTCACTTGAAGTTATGGAAAGTCAAGGGAAACTGGTCGAAGCACAACGTTTAGAACAACGCACTCGATATGATTTAGAACTGCTACGGGAAGTGGGATTTTGTCAGGGTGTTGAAAATTATTCACGACATTTGGCCGGACGTGGAGCTGGAGAATCGCCGGAATGCTTAGTAGACTACTTTCCCTCTGAAGAATGGCTACTCGTAATTGACGAATCTCATGTCACAATTCCCCAAATTCGTGCAATGTACAATGGTGATCAAGCGCGAAAGAAAGTATTAATTGATCACGGATTTCGATTGCCCAGTGCCGCAGATAATCGACCGTTAAAAGCCGATGAATTCTGGAGTAAAGTTAAACAATGTATCTTTGTTTCAGCGACTCCTGGCGATTGGGAACAGGAAATTTCAGGTGATCATATTGTTCAGCAAGTCATTCGTCCTACGGGTGTACTTGATCCCGAAATTTTTGTTCGTCCCAGTGAAGGTCAAGTTGATGATCTACTCGCTGAAATTCAAATCCGTGTTCCTAAAAGTCAACGTGTTCTGATCACAACGTTGACTAAAAAAATGGCTGAGGATTTAACTGAATACTTCCAAGAACGTAGCGTTCGAGTTCGCTATTTGCACTCAGAAATTACCTCGATCGAGCGAATTGAAATTTTACAAGATTTACGAGAAGGCGTGTTTGATGTTTTGATTGGGGTGAACTTATTACGAGAAGGATTAGATCTTCCAGAAGTCTCATTAGTTGCAATTTTAGATGCAGATAAAGAAGGATTTTTGCGAGCTAGACGATCGCTCCTGCAAACCATTGGCCGTGCGGCTCGACATGTGGAAGGCAAAGCAATTCTTTATGCAAACAACATGACGGATAGTATGGCCGTTGCGATCGAAGAAACGGCTCGTCGTCGCGAGATTCAAATGGCCCACAATGAAAAATATGGAATTACACCGACTGCAATTATTAAACGATCGACAAATTCAATTTTGGCATTCTTAGATGTATCGCGACGATTGAATTCTCAGGAATTAGATCAAGTTGTCGAACATGTGGCAGATGTGCCTCTGGAAAGTATCCCAGAACTAATCCAGCAACTAGAAGTTCTGATGAAAGATGCAGCTAAAAAGCAAGAGTTTGAAGAAGCTGCCAAGCATCGCGATCGGATTAAAAAGCTTCGAGATAGACTAACTGGAAACCGCTCATAATTTGCACTCTTTCAAATTGGCTAATCGAACTGCGATCGCATCCACTGCTTTCATTTGTTCTGACAAGGGTTGAATTGAATTATTGAGTAAAATACTAAATACAATAGGTGAAAAATCTTTAGGATTTACATAACCAGAAAGTCCGACCGCGCCTGTCAGGAATCCTGTTTTTGCACTCAAAATAGTTTGAGCTGGAGTATCTTTAAATCGTCGGGTGAGACTACCACTTCTGCCCGCGATCGGTAGAGATTTCCTAAATGTAGAATTGTCCGCCATCGCTTGCAATACCTGTACCAAAGTCCCTGCACTCACCCAATCTAATCGAGCCAATCCGGAACCATCTACCATTTGATAAGTTTCAGGTGCAATTCCCATTTTCATAAGCTGCTGACGTAACACAATCAATCCACGATCGCTGCTGTAGCCCGTTCCCATTGGCTGTAAGTCCGATCGGCCTAATTGTCTAAGCAATGCTTCAGCATAGAGATTATTGCTGGTTTGATTAGTTTCATAAATCCATTCAGAAAGTGGTTGTGAGGTTATTTCCGCAACAATTACCTTAGGTTCTTTACTAGTCGAAGTAATCTCCACCGTGTCAACTTTAATACCGAGGAGAAGGAGCGATCGGCGAAATTCTTCAGCCATATATTTGGTCGGTTGTTGCACCGAGACTCCCACAGGTTCAGGCTCTGCACCAACACGAAGCTGCCCTGTCACGCGTACTAATCCAGGTTCAGGCTGGGCTAAATTTACAAATTCAGGCTGATCGATCGCAACAGTTTTAGTTAGATTTTCAATTCGATACCGTTTACTATTCTCCACTTCATTCCATTTTACAATCAATGACTGTCCTGTGGTCCCAGGAGTTAATGTTAGTCCGATCGCATTTTCATTAAGAATCAATCCATTGATCGGCGGCGCATAATCCGCTTGAACATCATCCCAACCCCAGCGGGGATTTAGCCATTCCGGACCATAGTAACGATCGTCTAAAGTAAGTCTTTTAATCTGTTTGACGTTGCGATCTTTCAACGATTGTGCGAGGGCTTGAAGGTGACTTGTTTTAAACATTGGATCCCCTTCACCGACTAAATGAAACTGATTATTTCCTAGATCGTAAAGGGTTGTTTTTACCGTAAAATTTAAAGGGAGTGCTTGAATTACCGCTGCGGTCGTTAGGAGTTTTGCATTGGAGGCAGGAAGCAAAAGTCGATCGGCATTATGGGAATACAATGTTAATGGATTACGACCTTGGGTTTGAATTGAGATGCCAAATTGAGCCGTACGGAATTGGGATTGATTTACAATTGTATCTAAGTCGCGAACTAAGTCTGGACAAGCTTCTGCCGACCACGTATTCAAAACAGCCATTAAAGGCATAATCAATGGAATTAAATACTTATTTAAATAGATCATAAAAATGCTCACATCATTCGTTCATCATCATAAACTAACTTCGTCCCAGCACCCGATCGTCATAGGTATCGATATAGGAGGCACCGCAATCAAATTAGGACGCTTTGATCACACAGGACAAGGGCTCCAATTTCTAACCATCGCCACCCCACAACCCGCCACACCCGAGGCCATACTAGATGCGATCGTTGCCGCCATCCTAACAATAGACCCCAATCAACAAGCAGAAAGTATTGGTATCGGAACTCCCGGACCCACTGATGTAACTGGGCGCATCGCAAGATTAGCAATCAATTTACCTGAATGGGTGAATGTACCTGTTGCCGATCGTATGGAAGCAGAATTTAAAATCCCTTGCAGCCTTGGGAATGATGGAAATTGTGCGGCATTGGGAGAACAATGGCAGGGCGCAGGACGACACTATCAGAATATAGTCATGCTCACTCTAGGAACAGGAGTTGGCGGCGGCATCATTCTGAATGGACAATTGTTTGTAGGACACAATGGGGCAGCGGGCGAATTAGGATCTATTAGTTTTAATCCCGATGGACATCCCTGTAATAGTGGCAATCATGGATCACTCGAACAACAACTTTGTATTAGTTCAATTGTGCGACGATCGGGAAAAGATCCAGCCCTATTAGGACAACTCGCAAAAGCTGGAGATCCTGATGCACTAGCCTTTTGGGAATGCTATGGTCAAGATTTAGGAATAGGACTAACGACATTGATCTATGTGCTGAATCCAGAGGCGATCGTTATTGGGGGTGGAATTTCTGGGAGTAGTGAGTTCTTTTTTAAGAGTGCAATGATTGAAATGAAAACGCGAGTTTCAGCTCCATCACAAGGAACTCAATTGTTAAAGGCAGAATTGGGAAATCAGGCTGGAATGTATGGGGCTGCAAAATTAGCGTTGCAAAAAGTGCTTAAGCTAATACCTTGAGACAACTCAACAATTCCCTTTAACCTGCTCACTTCACAAAACTGCTAATCTAAACAAAACTTGCAATTCAAAATCATGCGAATTATCGGCCTAATGAGCGGTACATCAGTCGATGGAATTGATGCAGCACTCGTGGAAATTGAACAACATCAAACCTCACTTACCATCAATCTACTTCAAGCTCAAACCTATTCTTACAGTAAATCCCTCCGATCGCAAATTCTCGACGTTTGCAGCGGAAAACCCCTCAGCATGGAATCCTTCGCAACCCTCGACGACGCGATCGCCCAAGAATTTGCAAAAGCAGCCCTAGCCATCAACCACGGCCACCCAAAAGCCCAACTCATCGGCTCCCACGGACAAACTGTCTTCCATCGGCCCCGAAACCCCCAAGCCACAGAAACCCTTGGCTACAGCCTCCAACTCGGACGCGGAGCCTTAATCGCACATTTGACCCAAATCGAAACCATCAGCAACTTCCGCGCCGCCGATATTGCCGTCCAAGGCCAAGGTGCACCCCTCGTTCCACCGATCGATGCCGCACTTCTCACCCATCCATCTCATTCCCGTGCTATTCAAAACCTTGGTGGAATCGGTAATGTTACCTACCTACCCGCTCGCAATGCCCTTCAAACCCCTATTTTAGGTTGGGATACCGGACCCGGGAATATGCTACTGGACTTAGCCATCACTCAATTCACCAATGGAAAACAGACCTACGACGCAGATGGCACATGGGCTGCAACAGGCGAAATCTGTAATGAATTAGTCACCTATTGGCTAACTCAAACGTTCTTTAGTCAAGCCCCACCCAAGTCTACCGGACGAGAACAATTTAGTGCCGCATACTTAGACCGCTGTCATCAAGATGCGAAACCATTCTCATTAATGCCTCAAGACTTCCTCGCAACCCTGACAGAACTCACCGCCCGATCGATCGCCCAAAGCTATCAACAATTTCTCCCCGCATTGCCCGATGAAGTTTTATTATGCGGTGGTGGTAGTCGCAACAGCTACCTAAAATCTCGCATTCAAGCCAACCTGCCGACCGCCCAAGTCCTCACCACCGACGAAGCCGGAATCAACGCCGATGCCAAGGAAGCGATCGCCTTTGCAGTTTTAGCCTACTGGCGGCACTGTGGGCAATTCGGCAACCTTCCAGCCGTCACAGGTGCGACACAATCCGTACTCCTAGGAGAAATTCACCCCATTGCCGTCTAATCTCCCTGTGTTAGCATAAGCCCGGATTCTGTTGAGCTATGTCGATCGGACAAAAAAGCCTGTGACCCACACATTTTTACTGGAAGCTGGAACCTGGAACCTTCACGGGACGTGGCTAGACAAAGAATCAATGCCCGTTCCGGTTAAGGGCAGAATTATTATTCAATGGGGCCGAGATGGCTGGTTCAACATGGTGACACGTCTCGTTTTTGTCGATAGCGAGCGGGAAAAGATTGAATTTCAATATCGAGGTCGGTTTGACACCGGAAACCAACGATATACTTACGTACTTCAGCATACTGAACTCGGACGCGTCGAAGGCGAAGGCTGGATTGCACCCGAATCCATTATTCAACGCTACTGGGCCTTAGGCGATCGACAACGGCGGAGTGGCTTTGAAACCTTATACCGAGTCGCGGACGATCGCTACCATTTCTCCAGTGGCATAATGGCCGGACATTATCTCACCAGTACCCTCGAAGCCATCATCGAACGCGCCTAGAAAACTAACCCTATACAATCGTCAACTTTCCAGACTCTTGTGTCGATACTAAACAACAAGGATAGGGAAACTTTCGCATCCCTCAATGCGGACCCAGCCTCACCGCCTACATTTCCGTGTAAATTATGCCTCCCGTTCCTGTAATGGTTCCTCCGATGTCCACGCCTGACACCAAACTCGAACTGCTAAACGATCGCTATCAGATGCTGGACTTGATAGGGAAAGGATCCATGGGACGTGTATACAAAGCCCGTGACATGCGACTTGGTGGGGCGCACGTGGCGGTGAAAGTATTATCTAAAGGACTGCTCAGCGAAAAAATGTGTGGCAGATTTCGCACTGAAGCCAGCATTTGCGCCCAGCTTGGTCAAAAAAGTATTCACATCGTCCGAGTCAGCGATTACGACTTCGACAGCGATGGCGTACCTTACTACGTCATGGAATATCTACAAGGCGATGGTCTCAATGAAATTGTCCGAAAACAGCCTCTAGACCTCCGGCGTTTCTTAGCCCTAGCCCGTCAGGTCTGTTTAGGATTACAGGCTGCTCACCAAGGTATTGATGTCGATGGTGTACTCTGCCCAATTATTCACCGCGATATAAAACCCAGTAATATCTTGATCATGCAAGACCAAAGCCTCGGCGAATTGGTCAAAGTATTAGACTTTGGACTTTCTAAAGTGCTCCAAGAAGACGGCAACCAAACCAGTACCTTTATGGGCACGATGGTCTATTCGTCTCCCGAGCAAATGGAAGGCCGTGAGCTAGATGTCCGATCGGATATCTACAGTCTCGGCATCATGATGTTTGAAATGCTTACAGGCCAGATTCCGCTTCAGGCCGAAACCCATACGTTTGCCGGATGGTACCGCGCTCATACGACTCAGGTTCCTCGCAACTTTAAATCAGCCCATCCCAGCATCAATTTACCTCGCGCCCTAGAGTCACTAGTCTTAGCGTGCCTTGCCAAGGAAGCCGGGCAACGCCCCCAATCAGTGGTTGAGATTCTTAAACAACTAGAACCACTCGAAGAGCACTACAGCATCTCCAGACAAAGCAGACCCACAAGACCCGGCATTGCCCCCGTCGCCTCCACCACCGTTATTCCACGTCAAACGGGCACCATTGAAGACTCAAATCTACCCGCTCGGCTGACGCTCTCCGTGGTGGATGAACTATACCAGAACGCTTGCTGGCCGAAGGATAAACCTACTAATCAATTGATTACCTTCACGCGAAGCTTAAAGATTTGTCAAAAGAGATTGCCATTGGTTTGGGCGATGCTTCCCGATATTGAAGTGCAGAAACTGAGAGAGCACGCAATCTTCAGTCGCACTTACAAAAACATGATTTGCTTGCCCTCGCCTCACCCGATGGCCTTGTGGGTGACTGCACTTTATAATCGTGCGGGTCATTCTGATCGGCCTGCTCGTTGGTTTCCACAGTATTTAGATTTAGCCACAGATCAGGGTCGAGATACTTTAAGGCTTTTAGGTGAGCGGGGTCGGTATCATCTGCTGGTATTCGTTCAAGGTCAACCGGAGCGCTGCTCGTTAGTAATTGAGATGCCATTTAATGCGCAGTTACAGTCATTGATTCAAGAATGGTCGATTTTGAATGCGACTTGGAGATCCGTGAGTGATGCGAATACGAGTAAAAATATTTTAAAGATGGAATTCGATAAGATAAAGGCAAAAATAAATCCTGATTTAAGTCGGCTTACCCGTTAAATGGATTTTTTAAAGCCTTGAAGGGCGTAGTTTATTAAAAATTACCAAGACTATTCGCTTTACCAGAACATTGATTCAATTAACTTTTGTTTGCCGACTCGTAAGGCTAAAAGAAGATGAATCGGAATGAATAGGAGTACGATCGGAACCGTCATGAAATGGGCAATTCGCAATGCCTGCCAATCGTCGCCAAATAGTTTAACAATCCAATCAAATTGGGCTGACTTATACATACCAATGCCACTTAAAATTGCAATTAGCAATACTGGAATAATCGCAGTATAAGCAATTCGATGCCAAGAATAAGCAAGGCGCTTTGGGTTCCGGCTTTGGGCGATCGCTTGTAAATCTTTCCCACTAACAAATCGAATTTTCCAGCGCTGACTGAATAAAATATAAATCCCGTAGGCCAAAAGATTAAGCGAGAATAAGGTCATGGCTGCAAAATGCCAATCGCGCGCGCCTGCTAACCATCCACCCAACAATAATGCTGGAGGAATGTGAATCCCCGATCGTCCGCCAAAGACAGGATTTGCATTGTAAATTTGTAAACCACTGAGCAACATAATGACCACACTAGCTAAGTTAACCCAGTGCAGTAGTTTGATGACGATCGATTGAGGCGGTAACGTTTTCATAGAAGCTTAACCAGTATGTCCATCCAACACATCTACCACATTTACATCGGTCATATCTATAATCAAGAAAAAGTTTGGATTCAATTTTTTCTATAATTTGACTTAGAATACATTCTAATCCTGATTAACAAATAATTTATACCATAGTTTTAATTATCTACATATCGCTGTACTTTTCAGAGACTTGAGTTTGAGTATATGGATAATTATTAGTGTCTCAACTCTTTTTCCTAAAAATTTTACAAATATACTAATACTCTCAATCATTGACGAGTCAAGGGGCAATTCATCAGGATGCGATCGATCGAGGCCAAAATCTTACGGATAATGGGACTACGACTTGCGAGGTTAACTATTTAATCAAATCAATTCAAAACGAAGAATTATGGGTCAGAATTAAACATAAATCAAGTTTAAAGGATGATGAAAAGTCAACGATCGCGATAATCGAATCATAGTCTATTGAACGTGAATAAGGATTGACTATCTAATTGACTATGGACATATCGCGATCGTCACTTCTAGTACCTCATAGCTAACGACTCGCAACAACACTTTTTGAGGCAGCTTCTCCATTAATCCGCCAAAGAGCACGGCTGGCTTCTTGGCGCACTAATGCATGTTCACCTCGGCAAATAGTAATCAAATCGGGCACGGCTTCCTTTGCCCCAGTACCGATCGAACCTAGGGTATACGCTGCCACCCATCGCACTTGCCAATCTTCGTCCTGAAGAACCTTACGCAAGGCCGGAACTGCGGAATTTGCACCCTCTTCAAAATTAGCTAAAATCCAAGCGGCAGTGCTACGAATATGGGCTGTTTTACTATCAAGAGCAGAGACTAGAGCAGGAATGGCTATGGTACCAATTTTACCAAGGGACACGATGGCTTCACAGGCAACTCGGCGATCGTCATCTCGCATCCGATCGACCAACACGGGAATCGCATTTCGTCCTTCCGCTCCCATAAATCCGATCGTTTTAATCACTTCTTGGCGAATTTGCCATTCTGATGCATGAATTTCGCGGACTAATGCAGGTAATACCGATTGTGCGGCTGCACCGAGATTCCCAAGTTCTCGAATTGCCCGTAACTTAGTCTCCAAAATACCATTACTTAGTTTTGGAACAAGCCGTGCAAGACGTTGTTCAATTTGATTCCGACGCAGCATTTCCGTACTCAAACCAACCCGCTGGCCCAATTCATTCAGAACATTCTCTGGAATATCCATTTCCACACCTCGGGTCAAGCAACAATCCCGCAGTGCCAATAAAAATCCCTGAATGCTTTCCGGCGCACTTGGCATCGCATCAGATTGAATCATAAAATTCTGCCAAAGATAGGTTTCATTACCGTAGAGTTCAACTAAATATAATGCAGCAAGGCATTCAGCCAAGGGATCGAGAGAGAATAAGATTTGGTCTTGGGCTGGACCGACCGTTTGTAATATCCGTAAACGAGTTTCTAGATGACGAAGCCTTAGTTTAGCGGCCCCCCGATCGATTCCGCAGGCCAATTCCAATTCAGTCAGCAACGTATCCCGTTTGACGGGAGCCGGACGGAAGGTATATTTCAGACATTCCCAAGCAACCACTTTTGCATCTTGGTGAACAGTTGGATTGTCAGGTTCATTCTCATTATGGTCACGATTTAATTCATTCAAATAACTCAGCATCAAATCAGGAATATTGTCCGGTAAATGGCTATCAGCAATACCAGACTTGTGAGCAATGAGCTGCTCCGCATAGAGTTTAGCTAGCAGTACGGTGACATTGCGCAGGCCGACCATTTTGGAGAGTTGGCTACAGGCATCGAAGTATTCTGAGTCGGTAAATAGATCGCGTTTGTTGCATTGGGTTAAATAAGCTTCTAAGAATGACGACAACCGATTGCCTTCAATTCGCATTGGGCGCATTAATGTCTTGGGAACATTGTCAAGATTTTCTTCAACACGAGAGGTTACAACTAAGGCATTGGCAGGAAAGTCTGGATGTCCAGGGCGAATCTCTCGTCTTGTAGCGTCGCTGAGTTCAGACATTCGATCGACAATGACCAAAATCCGTCGTTGGCGCAGTAGTTTTTCAATAAAGTCATCACTTAACGGTTCAGCAGAATCAACTAACGCTTGAAGTTGCCCCCGAATGGCTTCCCGGAATGGATCTTTGCCGTCATTTACTTTGAAGTCTAGTTCTTGTTCAATTAAGACTGGAATCATCCGATGACGACATAGACGCTTGCTCCGATCGTCCGACATGGACCATTGTGCTAATTGACAAGCCAAACTGGTTTTACCAATCCCACCTTCACCCCAAATTAGAACACATTGTCGCCCGTCCAAAAAGGTCGCTTGAATGTCTTTACTACTAATTTCGGCGACGGTATTGCCTTGTAATACTACTGGAATCGGAATATATACACGTCGATCGTTGACAGTACTCTTATTTGCAAATGCGTCATGAGCAATGGTGAGCTGCCGATCGACCCAGGCATCCAGAACACGGGGATGGTAATGTAACCAGCCTAAAAACATGACAAACCGCAAGGGCACTTTAATCGTATTCCCCAAGGGCGTAGGCAATTCAAAATCGGTATAGGGTTTCAACAGATCATTTACTTTTAATAACCACAAGGGTTTGAGTAGTAGGACTAAAAGCCAAAATCCAGGAGTGGCTAAAATATATAATACAATTAATGCAAAGGCTGGATTGTCCTTACCCCAATCAAATATTTGATCTAAATAACGATTGGATTTGGCGGATTTGATCACTACGATCGATCGGCGTAGAGAATCTTGAACTTCTTGATTAGTATTACTTTTTGGATCTTCAAAAATAGCGGAGACTTTATCAAGAGTGACGATCGTGGATGTCAGATCATCACGGGAAAATTTAGATGTTTCATCTTGAATATGGCCCGCTAGTTGATTAATTGAACTCGCGGCACTAATCCGAACACCAATGTCATCATCATTTAATGCGATCGCGAGAGCAGCGAGAGTCTCGGGTGTATTGGAGGTGATTTTGCCAAGACTGGAAGCAGCGTTTTGTCGGACATTTTTGTCGGAGTCTTGGAGGGCACGTCGGAGTTCTGGAAGAACAGGTTCAGCACTTTCACCCATGCGGCCAAGAGTAAGAGCAGCAAAGGTTCGGATTTTGGCATCTCCGCTAGTCAGGGCTTTGCCGACATCGGGTACAGCGACGGTGGCTTCACTCCCGATTTGGCCAAGGGCGATCAATGCGGCAAGGCTAATATCGCTATCACTTCCCTGGAGCAGTTGGCTGAGTCCTTGGGCAGCAGGTTTTGCATCTTTACCTAGTCGGCCTAGGGTATTGATGATGGTTTTACGAATCACCCGATCGGGATCGTTAAGTCCTTCAATGAGCTGGGGAAGAGCACTATGTGTGTCACTGCCAAAGGTTGACAGAGAGTTGATAGCATTGATTCGGACAACTGGATTAGGATCGTCAAGGACATCGATGAGCGAGGGCACAACATCTTTGCCAACGTCCTCAAATTTCCCAACGGCTTCAGCAGCAGCAGCGCGGACACTCGGGTTGGGGTCTTTCAAAAGAATAATTAATTCAGGAAGAGCAGGTTTTGCTTTTGGGCCGATGGCGGAGAGGGCTTCGGCTGCGCGGCGACGGATTTCAACGGTGTTACCCGTAAGGGAATCTTTTAAGACTGTGACGGCATTTGCGGCATCCGGTCCCAATTTCCCAATGGCGATAATGGCATTAAGACGCTGCTGAATTGGTAATTTTCGGTTCTCGACGATATTGACGAGGGTTTCGAGGGCAGTTGCATTGGGAGCGATCGCCATGCTGCTGTTGGCATGAGATACGTCGGGTAATGAATTAAGCTTAGCCGTTTGGCTTAAGGCAGGGACTGCAAAGAGTGGACTTGTGCCAAACAGTGCCAAGGACAGCAAGCCAAACCAACGGGACCGAGAATTCGATAACGACATAGTGTCTAGAAGTGGGGTAGATGTTCCTGATTGAACTCTAGAGTGCCCACTAGTTCGTCGTCACACCATAAGCAATCCAAAATATTTCTCTCAACGTAAAATTGCAATGATTGATTTGGCTTTTAGGCCGATCGGCTTAGAACTATTTTAGGCAACGATTGGGTTGACTAAAAGATCATTTTGTACTTCTATAGCATGGTGATTTGTGATAATCGCCCACAAAATAGGATAAACATTGCAGGAGTTACGATCAATCAAACAGGAAGAGCATTAATTTCTGTATTAGTCTGAGTCAGATCCATCATTCAAAATCTTGCTATGCTCAGAGTCTTTGGGTAGCCGAACAACCACTGCGATATCTAGGACTCAGTATAGGAAGCAGGATGACTGTCATTCGATTAGCAAATCATGATTTGGTGGTCATTTCACCGATTCAGGTCAATAACGCTACGGTGAGTCAAATGGACGAGATTGGAACAGTCCGCCATATCATTGCACCCAATCTTTATCACTATTTATTCGCGTCTAATTTCAAACGGCTTTATCCCAATGCAACATTT
>JAYUEU010000012.1:0-8222 GCA_043739065.1 Synechococcales cyanobacterium
GGAAAAATCATTAACTTTGGCGTGATTTACGGTATGGGCGCACAGAAATTTGCTCAAGAAACTAATATGAAAGTGGCTGAGGCGAAACAATTTATTGAACGCTTTAACCAACGCTATTCTAGAGTGTTTGAATATCTGCAACAAATGAAACGAGAGGCGATCGCAAATCGTTATGTCGAGACTATTTGTGGCCGTCGTCGTTACTTTAGTTTTAATAGTGAAAGTGTAAAAATCCTGCAAGGAACTAATCAAAAGGATATTGATCTCAAATCTATTCGACTGCGAGATCAATTTGATGCTCAAACCTTACGGGCTGCTGCCAATGCGCCAATTCAAGGATCTAGTGCTGACATTATCAAACTCGCGATGATTCAATTGCAACCTAAACTGAAATCTCTGGATGCAACGCTTTTACTACAAGTGCATGATGAATTGATTTTTGAGGTGCGTCCTGATCTGTGGGAAGAGGCCCGATCGTTGATTCAGGTCACGATGGAAAATGCAGTTCAGTTGTCTGTGCCGCTGAAGGTCGATATTCATTCAGGCAAAAATTGGATGGAGACTAAATAATCTCATTCAGTGATTCTGAGATATTTACAACAATATTCAACAAGTTAATTAATAGCTAATTAATCGATCGAATCTTCCAATCGATCGATTAACCGTTCCACATATCCCAATGCCCCACGAATTGTCGCAACATCTTCTAAATCTACGCCAACACACGTTTTCAGCGCCTCCACTTGATCCATACTGCCGCCTACGGAAAGCAATTCCAAATATCCTGGAATAAAGGCTTTTCCAACTTCGAGATACTTTTGATAACAGGCCAAACTGACAATAGTAGAGGCGGTGTATTGATAACAATAAAAGGGTTTGAAGAAGATGTGGCCAATGCGCGCCCAGTCGTATTGATGTTCAGGTAGAAGCTCTACGGCATCCCCGCAAAGTGTTTTATACAAATCCATCCAAGCTTGGTTGATAAACGTCGCATCAAATGTTCCTTGAGTAGCCCGATCGTGAATCAGACGTTCTAGTTGGCTAATAGTGCTTTGGCGGAACAGAAGACTGAGCTGATCTTCGAGTTGACGAGTGATTAAGGTTTTGGTTAATTCTTTATCCCCTTCAGCTTGTTTTAATAAATAATCCAGCAATAGCAATTCATTGAATGTCGAAGCAATTTCCGCCGAAACCATCGGCGGCATACTGTTGAAATAGCTCTGCCGATCGGCGATCCAGGCAAAATGTAACCCGTGCCCCATTTCGTGAGCCAGCGTAAATAGTGAGCTGTAGTCTTCGGTATAGGATTGCAGCAAATAACTATGCTTACCGTGAATGTACCAACAGAACGCCCCACCTTGCTTACCGGGCCGCACCGTTGCATCCACCCAGTTGTTGACGAAAAATTCTTCCGCCCGACGTGCATAGTTCACATCAAACTGTTCGATCGCCGCCATCAACGTCTTAATACCTTCCTCGTAGGGGATTTTCGGTACAGGTTTAAGACTCCAAGGAGCATACAGATCTGCACTGCGAATGGTCTGGCCTAGGGCTTTTCCTTTTAAACGGTAATAGCGCTGAAATAGGTCCGCTCGATCGCTCATTCCCTCCATGATCGCATTGAAAACAGATTCGGAGACTTGATCGCCTAGGAGTTGTTTTTCTAGGGTTGAGCCATGGCCGCGCATTTCGTTTTCTAATCTGTGGTCTTGGGCGACGGCGTTGAGAATGTAGGCATAGAGAGAGTTGTGGGTCTTCATAACCGATCGGATGGACTGATAGGCGGCAGTTCGAGTGTCCCGATCGGGATGGAAGGCTAAGGCTCCTAGTTCGGCTTCAGTACTGGCGGTTTGATTGCTGGCAGTTTGATTATTAGGCAGGGGGACGGGGTTGTAGGTTTGTTCGCCTAGATGGACGGATCGAAGCTGTATGAATGCCCCACGGCCTGTAAGACTGCTCTGGTTGCGGGTTTGTTCGACGGCTTCGGAAAGGAGATAGGGGCGAGATTTGTCGATTTCGTGGAGGTGGTGCTGGTAAGTCTGGAGTTCGGGGGCGATCGTTAATTTTTGAAATTGCTCTGGAGTGAGTTGTTTGAGTTCTAGGTCAAAAAATAACAGTTGATTCTGAAGCTGGGTGTAGGTTTCCATGGCTTTATCCATGGCTTGTTTAGCCGTTTTGTCTTGGGTGTTTGCGTTGAAAATCAATGCGGGAAAGGCATACAGGTAGCCCGATCGTTCATACATTGCTTCAAGTTGACGTAAACAATCGGCAATTTCTATGGGGCGGAGGCTATTAACGTGATTTCGATAGGTTTCACGAAACTGTCTTGCGGCAAGCTTGAGCGCGTGGAGATCGGTTTCGATCGCAGGATCTTCAAAGCCATTGTAGAGGTCGGATAGATCCCAGGGAGGGGCAGAAGATGAGGATTTTGCTTGGGCTTGAAGGGTATTCCAGTACTGCATGGGTCTTACAAGATCTCCTCAGAAAGATGTCGTGCGATCGCTTGGTTAATGTATATTAGCTCCCAGTCCCCTCACTTAGCTCATGAGTTAACCAGTGGGATTGATTTCATCGTTCAGGAAGGCAAGGACTCATGGCGTATATCATCGCATCCACCAATATGAAAGGTGGCGTTGGCAAAACGACAATGACCGTCAATTTGGCGACCTGTTTGGCGAAGTATCAAAACAAACGGGTTTTAATTGTTGATTTAGATACCCAAATTAGTGCGACGTTGAGTTTGATGCCACCGGGAGAGTTTGCGAATTTGCGGGCGCAGAAAAAGACGCTGCGGACGTTGATTCATGAAGGGGTTCGGGGAAATCCGAAGTTACCGGATCTGACCCGAGATGCGATTCAGGGCTATGTGTGTAATGTGCCGAATCTTAGTTTGTTGGCGGGTGATATTGATTTGTATGATGAATTTTTGGTGTCGGAGTTGCTCCATCGTCGATCGGTTCAACAGGGACGATCGGATGAGTTTGAAAAAGTGTGGAATGAGTTTGAGGTGAATCTGATCCGGGATATTTTGGGTCCGATCGGGAATGATTTTGACGTTATTATTTTGGACTGTGCGCCGGGATATAATTTGGTGACGCGGAGTGCGTTGTTGGCGAGTAATTTTTATTTAATTCCATCTCGTCCTGAGCCATTATCTTTGATTGGCATTCAACTTCTTCAGCGTCGGATTGCTCGACTGAAGGAAACCCATAAGGATAATCCTGCGGTGAATGTGGAGATGTTGGGGATTGCATTTTCGTTGTCGGGCAATATATTTACAGGTCGTTATCACAATCAAGTGATGAAGCGGTTGAATGATGATTTTAGTGAGGCAAAGCTGTTCAAAACTAAGATTCCGGTGGATGTGAATATTTCTAAGGCGGTGGATACGTATCAGCCTGTGGTGTTGAGTAATCCGTCTTGTTCAGGAAGTAAGGCGTTCATTCAGTTGGCGACGGAGTTGACACAAAAGCTTACGACGGTTGCCCGAATTAATGAGCCGCCATCGAAGTTTACGCTTTCAAATTTGGATGATTAGGTGAATTGGATTGAGGATGGGAGATTGAGACGATCGACAAATCTCCCCTGAAATCACGCGATCGCAATTTCTTCTTCTTCTTTGCCTACTTTGTATTCTAGGTTGCTCAAATCCTAAAAATTACATCTAGATAGTAGTTAATCAAAACCTGAAGTATCTAGTCGTTCAGCTACTGGCAAAACCGTAACATAGTTAAAACCAGGTTGAAATTGGCATGGAGAAAGTGGGATATTGAGCTTGCGCTTTACCTTCATGATCTGAACAGATTAAAATATTCACGAAACTGACTAATTCATACTGTGACCTTCATCAAAAATCGTTTGAATCTAGATTCGTAGTATGAAAATCAAAGCGATTGTTTGGCATGAAGAGAATGTCAAGTACGCCTTCGTACCAGATCTTCCTGAACACCATACCGAGGAGAGTTATGAGCATTTATGGAGATGCTGAAGACACTATGCAGGTCGGCTTGAACGTTACTAGTGAACACGAAAAGCTTGAGCTACAAAAGCAATTGATTGAGATATTTCTGTAAAACACCCTGAGTTTACAGAGAAATATCTACACAACAGTGAGCGTATAGGACTAAACCAAGCCAAATTCCTCCAATGCAGGCCGAAAATTAGTATTTTCATGGTTCGATCGGCTTAACTTAATCAACGCAAACCGCCGCAACGGATCTAATGTTGCCCACTGAGACCCCAGCAGGGCTACTCCAACCGACTTAGCTTTTTCCATCACCGAATCTGGAATCACCAAATCATTCAACCAAGGTGGCTCAGGATCGATCGCTAACTCAGTAGCCACCTCGCCCGATCGCAGCAAAATCAGCGCCTCCAAAAACGTTCGATATGCCTGAATTTCAGAACCACTAACACAAGTCCGATCGACCAACTGAACTCGATCATCTGCATTAAACAAACTCCACTGATGCAATTTCAACTTCACACCGCACGTATCCAACTTAAATCGCACCTGCATCGGAATGCACCGCAGCGACTCCACAAAATCCGCCTCAAACTCAAAAAAATTACTCATCCCCAACCTCAAAACTTGAATCTAAAAAGCCCTCTCCACACTGCGCCCGCTGCCGCATCAAATGATCGCAAAGCACCAACGCCACCATCGCCTCCACCATCGGCACCGCACGAGGCAACACACAGGGATCATGTCGTCCCTTTGCCGATAATGTCACTGCCTCGCCTGCATTCGTCACCGTATTTTGTTCCTTACGAATTGTCGCTGTCGGCTTAAACGCAATCCGCAACGTAATATATTCGCCATTAGAAATCCCGCCCTGAATTCCACCCGATCGGTTCGTCACCGTCCTGACCCGATCGCCCTCCATATAAAACTCATCATTATGTTCACTGCCCCGCAGCAGCGTTCCCGCAAACCCCGACCCAATCTCAAACCCTTTAGTCGCAGGTAACGACATCACGGCCTTCGCCAAATCTGCCTCTAACTTATCAAAGACAGGCTCCCCCAACCCGATCGGGCAGTTCCGCACCACACATTCCACCACGCCGCCGATCGAATCTCCTTCCTTTGACATTTGCTGAATCAAATCCACCATCCGATCGGCAGCTTCCCCATCCGGACATCGGACAATATTGCTCTCCACCTGCTCCATTGTCACCGTCGCCGGATCTACGTGACTATCTAAATCCTTGATCCGTTTCACGTAGGCAATCACTTCAGTATTGGCAAAATCTTTGAGAATTTGTTTAGCGATCGCCCCGGCCGCCACTCGGCCAATCGTCTCCCGCGCTGACGATCGTCCACCACCTGCCACCGCTCGGATGCCATATTTCGCATCGTAGGTCGCATCTGCGTGAGAAGGCCGATACTTTTGCTCCATATCGCCGTAGTCCTGCGATCGTTGATCCTTATTGCGCACCATAATCGCAATGGGGGTCCCCAAAGTCACACCATCAAGCATTCCCGATAAGATTTCACATTGATCCGCTTCATTACGTGGCGTTGTGATTTTGCTTTGGCCGGGGCGACGACGATCGAGTTCAAGCTGAATTGCTTCGCGTGACACCGCAATCTTCGGCGGACAGCCATCAATCACCACACCCACACCGCCCCCATGGGATTCCCCAAACGTCGTAACCCGAAATACTTGTCCGAAGGTGCTGCCCATAATGATTTCTAGTGATTGCTGAGAGTTAAGTGCGGTGGTGAGACCATGCTCCAATCGAAAAATCAGTCTAGATTTAGATGATGATTTTAGATGGGCTTCGATCGTACCAGACATAGCGTGCCCTTGCCGATCGCACCTACTATTGCACAGGGCCGACATCTCCATAGGCACCACCATATGAAGCTCATCTAAAATCATGAAATCAAAGTATGAAGTCTTGGCTGTTGCTTTACCACTAAAGGATGAAATCATCAATATCAAGTCATAAAATACAACTAATTGATGGAGAAAATTTATAATCTTATAATCTGATTAGCTGGCCTTTAATACTCATATTTTGCCTTTTTTAGGCTTTATTAACAGTTCTTACCCCCTATGGGCCTATGGGCGCATTTCATCGTAGATATTAATAATTTTAAGGCAAGTATGAGTCAGCAGATTAGAGCGGAAACTTTTTTTGAACGAGGCCAAAAGCTTGCCCAGTCTGGATTATTCGCCGATGCGATCGTTGCATTTAACCGGACCATTGACCACCAGCCTGACTGGTATGTAGTGTGGTACGAACGCGGCAAAGCGTTGATGGAAACCCACCATATTAATGATGCGATCGCTTCGTTTAAGGAAGTTATTTCTATCCGCGAAGACTACTCTCCAGCCTGGAATAATCTTGGTATGGCCTACGCTGAAATCGAACATCACGAAGAAGCCATCATCAGCTACGATCGTGCCCTCCAACTCAATCGTCACGGCCATAAAACTTGGTATAACCGGGGAAATGCCCTGATGAAGTTACATGCCTACGACGATGCGATCGAGAGCTATGAATCGGGTCTAAAACTCCGGCCAGACTATGCTCCAGCTTGGTATAACCGGGCATTGTCACTGACACATTTAAAACGCTATGTCGAAGCGATCGAGAGTTACGAAAGTGCGCTGGTCTCACGGCCTCATTTTTCTAGTGCTCACCATAATCAAGCCAATCTTTTATACAAATTGGGCCAGTATAGCGAAGCCTTGATCAAGTACAACCGTGTTTTAGAAGTTAAGCCTAATGTGGCTCAAGTCTGGCTTCGACGGGGCATGGTGCTGCGACAGCTCAACCACAATGACGAATCGCTCACCAGCTATAATCAAGCGATTCGCTTAGCTCCGTTAATGGCCGAGGCATGGTATGAACGTGGCAAGGTTTTAGAGTCACTGTATCAAGCCGATGAAGCGATCGCCAGCTATCAGAGATCTCTTAAGCTCTCGCCCCATTCGCTAGAAGGCTGGGTCGTCTTGGGTCTTGTCCAACAGAATAGTGGATCTTTAGAAGACGCTTTGGTCAGCTTCAATACGGCCTTAACTATCCGTTCCACATCTATTCCTGCACTATCAGCGAAGGGCAATACTCTATATCAGCTACGCCGCTACCTAGAGGCATTGGAGAGCTACGATCGGGCGCTGAAACTCCATCCAGAATCTTGTACGCTCTGGTATGCACGAGGAAAAGTAATCGATCGGCTCAATAAATCCGAAGAAGCGATTGCCTCCTACGATCGTGCTCTAGAAATTCATCCAAAATTCGATCGAGCTTGGTACCGTCGAGGCATTACCTTTAGCCGCATGGGAATGCACGGGGATGCCATATCAAACTATGAACGAGCGCTTGCAATCAATCCTAATTGTGCCGATGCAGCCAGTCGTCGGCGCATTGCCCTTCGCCATACCAACGGCAACTCAGCCAAACCTCAGTAATTTGTCAGTGGCCTATTTTTAATAAAAAAGATGTCGATCGTACTGGAATATCCAAAATACGATCGGCATCTTTCTATATAGCTTCCAACAATGGCTTTCGCCTCTAAAAAATCAAGACCTTTCGGCATTTGATTCTTTAGTTAGATTGGATACGCCAATAAATCTGGGAAAAATCGATTAAATTCGATCAACATCCCAGCGGTTACAGTCAGCAACAGCATAAACAGCACAGGAGCGCTGGAGAGATAACTTTTCATAACAAGCCTCTAAATCCAAGAAAACAATACAGACTAAACCCGATCGCCAAGATGACTAGCGAGGTGAAACCGTGATTTCGCCGTCTTTCGCCAACAGCTTACCGGAGGTAAATTCACCAAAAGCCGCTAGAGGCCAAGCAAACCCGCCGAGCATATATTTGATCGCCAAAGGAACATCAATAGTGATTTCCTTCGCTTCAGGGTTAGGCCCTTTCTGAATCGCTTGTAGATAAGCACGACCGACCCAACCAATCCAGCCCGTAATGTATAAGAACATGATGCCGGGGATGATGAAATCGCCAGCATGAGCTGGGTTATCCACAATCAAATGGGGCAATCCTTCTGGACCACAAAACAAACCTGCTTTGGAGTATTGCTCGTAGCGGCGCATGGCCGTCGGGCTTTCAGAAGACTTCATTCGGGTAGCAAACGCCTCGGATTGACCGCAAGGCGTGAGATTATCATAAAGCGCTTGGGCTGGAGCTGTTTCCACGAACCCAAACCACAAAAGCACTGCTAGAACGATCGCAAACAAACGTCG
>JAYUEU010000013.1:0-14090 GCA_043739065.1 Synechococcales cyanobacterium
AGAGACTCCTGTGTATAAACGGATTGCGCTTCTCGGTACCATACTTCTTCTGAACTCAGGCATTGTTCGACAACCTGCGATCGCTCAGTTTTTGCCGCGTCTGCCCGACTTTGACAGCAACAGTCTGGAAAAAGAGGGTCGTGATTTACTTGGTGAATCCCTCCAGCTTGCTCAGCTCCAACAAGTAGACTTGGCCATTACCCGCGCCAAACTTGCTACTCAGCTTATCCCCCAGAACCCAGATGCTTGGTCTGTTTTGGGCGGTTTATATCTGGCGGACAATCAATCCGACAAAAGCGTCGTCGCGCTCAAGAAAGCCCAGGTGCTAGATCCAAAAGAGCCCGCTATCTTATTGCGGCTCGGAAATGCCTACTTTCAAAAGAAGGAGTATGCAAAGTCCGTCGATGCACTTCAGTCCGGCATCAAAATTTTAAAGACCGACTCGAAGTCTAAGTCCGCTATAAAAGCGATGCCTCCAGCTCTATTTGATTTAGGAAATGCCTACTTCATGCTGGGCAAGACAGATGAAGCCGTTGCACGATATACCGAGTCCAACAAGCTGGATGAAAAATTCTGGTTCCCGCTCAATAATATTGCCTTGATTCGCTATGAGTCGGGAAATGTTAAAGAAGCGATCGGTCTATGGAACGTTTCAATTAAAGCCGACAGTAAAGCCTCAGAACCTAAGCTAGCCTTAGCGGTTGCTCTATATAAGCAAGGCAATCAAGAGGAAGGACTCAAACTAGGTGAATCCGCCATTCAACTGGATAGCCGTTATGGGGATCTAAAATTTTTGCAGGATAATCTCTGGGGCAAAACGCTCCTAGCGGACACGGCTCAATTTTTAGAACAGCCTCGAATCCGCACTGCGATCGTCAACGCAAAAGCAACAGAAGCCCAAGCCCCATCACAGCGTTAAAATCCTGGTTATGCCTCGTCAATACCAGCGTCCATTGAAACCAAGCCGACGCACTGATAATAATATCTCGTCACCCATACGACGCTATGAGCCTAAACGGTCTAAGTGTCATATTTTTTTACGTTTACCTTGGGCGGGATTATTAGCAATTTCGGCCTGTTGTTGGGTGGGTTATCGGCAATTGGCAACGAAATTTTCTGAGCCTCAAGCTATTTTTGTTCTGGGCGGTTCCCCCGATCGGGAAAAATTTGCTGCAGGTCTAGCGCTTAAACATCCAGATTTACCTCTGTGGGTGTCATCCGGTAGTCCAGAAGAATATAGCTATTGGGTATTTGATCAAGCTGGAGTCGATCGCCAGCGTCTCCATTTAGACTATCGGGCCGTGGATACGCTAACGAACTTTACGACCTTGGTGGATGACCTGAAAAAGCGAGGTATCACCACCGTCTACCTAGTAACTTCTGACTATCACATGCGCCGTGCTCAGTGGATTGCCGAAGTCATTGGTTCAGAGCGCGGTATTCTTTTTAAAACCGTGCCCATCCCGTCGGATCGATCGCCCGAACCCATTTTGAAGGCATTGCGTGACAGTGGGCGAGCTATTGTTTGGCTCGCAACGGGGTATACGGGAGAATCCAGCCAGAGTCGAGAGACGACCGAAGAATCGAAAAAATCCAAGCTTTAAGCCGCAATCTCTTCAATATTGGGTTCCGGCTTAGTAGCCAAACTGAAGGTGCGGAAATGTTGGGCTTGCTGCTCAATCCGAGTTGCAAGCCGATCGCAGACCAAATTACATAGCTCAAAAATTAAATCGTCCGTCACCCGATAAAATGCCTGGGTGCCCTGATTCCGTTTTGCCAATATTCCAGCTTGGAGCATCACTTTCAGATGTTTCGAGACATTCGCTTGACTGGTTTGAGTCTCATCTACCAAATCCTGAACGCAGCGCTCGCCATCTCTAAGCACATTCAGTAATTTCAGACGCATTGGTTCTCCCAATACCCGAAAATAGTTGGCGACTTGCTCCACTACTGCCTGAGATCCAGTATCGGTGGTACTAATCAAAGCTTCATCGATAATAAGACTAACCTCATCACCATCTAATCCGTCGTCCAACAAATTATGTTCTCTTGCCATAGGAATCACTTGCAAAAAACGCAAAAATAACGGCTAAATCTTGATGTATCAATGATCCCTCCTATTATCCCTATATTTCGCCCTATAGCAATATAGTAATCCTCACAAAGTCGTAATAAAAATAGTAGTAAATACAAAAAGCTGCCATCAGTAGGCAGCCCAACATTTAAATAAGATCCAAGGTTGACTTTAAACGTCAATTCAAAACTTAACCAGACTAGGTTAATCGAACCCGCATTAAAACTTGATCAAATTCCACAGGTTGGAAATTATCGACCAAAATTTCTATAACTTCGCCGGAAACCTCAGCCTCAATCTCGTTCATCACCTTCATCGCTTCGACAATACAAATGCCTTGGCCAGCCTTAATCCGATCGCCTATCTCCACAAAAGGAGCATCATCAGGACTAGGTGCACGATAAAATGTCCCAACAATAGGGGACTTGATTTCAAATAGTTTCTGATCTATGGGAGGCAATGATGTAGACGGCCCGCCCATTGTAGGTACAGCCGCTTCATAGGTTGTTGCCGAGGATGAGGCGACAGGCGGCGCAACAACCATCACGGGAAGCGCTCCCCGTCGCATGGTCATCTTGAAGCCATCATCCTCTAGGGTCAACTCTGAGATGTCGGTCTCGTTGACGGCTAATAACAGGTCTCGCAATTCGCTGAAATTTACTGACACGGCAGTGATCACTCCTTAAATCAAAGCTATTGGCGACAGGTAAAGCCCACGTGGGCAGCTTAGCGGAAAAACTCCCACCATACGCCCTGACACAGCCCCACAAATCGCTCTCTCGTCCTAGTTCTCACGACCCAGATATTTATTATCGCGGGTGTCAATTTTGATCTTTTCACCGATCGTAATAAACAACGGCACCATTACCTCGGCCCCCGTTTCGACAGTAGCAGGCTTCGTGCCCCCAGTTGCGGTATCGCCTTTAACACCGGGATCGGTTTGGGTCACTTCCAGAACCACCGAGTTTGGCAATTCTACTTCCAAAATACGATCGCCCCACTGGACCACCATCGCATCCATCCCTTCCTTGAGATATTTGCTCTGTTCGCCAATCTGAGCCTTAGTGAGGAGGCTTTCTTCAAACGTAGCCATGTCCATGAAAACGTACTTATCACCGTCTTTGTAGGTGAATTGCATTACATTTTTCTCAAGGACGGCCTGAGGAACGCTTTCCCCAGCCCGAAACGTTTTTTCCATTACGTTACCCGTCTGAGCATTCTTGAGCTTAGTGCGAACAAATGCGGCACCTTTACCGGGTTTGACATGCAAAAACTCGATGACGCGCCAAACAGCACCATCTAATTCAATACTGACACCGGAGCGAAAATCGTTACTGGAAATCATGGGTTTCTACAAATCGATTCGGCAAAACTTTCAGCGCTTTATTGTAACGCCCTAGGAACCGCTATACGGATTTTTTCTCACAAATTCTCAAACTGCTATGGGACAATAGGCTTTGGAAAGGGAGTTAAGTTATGAAGCAAGGTATTTAAATGTTGTTTAATTTTTTCTCAAAA
Source organism: Synechococcales cyanobacterium (assembly GCA_043739065.1). Lineage (GTDB taxonomy): Bacteria > Cyanobacteriota > Cyanobacteriia > Leptolyngbyales > Leptolyngbyaceae > JAAFJU01. Next base: position 3,593 of record JAYUEU010000013.1, read on the forward strand.
TCTAAAGCGTTGCTGGTTGTTGCCGCTGTTCTAACGGTCATGATGACCTGCGCTCCGGCTCTAGCCCTGCCCCAAGGCAATGCAGTGACGGACCCTAAGGCTATCCTGCGTAACTCGCTGCCTATTACAAATCCAGATATTCGTAAACTACAAACCTCGATCGAAGATATTTCGCAACAAATCCGAGCAAATCGTCGTTGGGGGGCGATCGGAGCCGATCTGACACGGGCTGAAAACATTATTCGAGATAAACGATCGCAAGTTCTTTCCAGCGTGCCCGACAGCTTCAAAGCCCAAGGGAATGAGATTTTAGATGCGATTCAGGGAGATATTGATTTATTGCGTCTTGATGTGGCTGCCAAAAATAAAGACGATATTTTGATGCACCGATCGGCCTTACTGGACCGGGTCACAATACTTGAAGAAGCAATGTTGGGAGATTTCCCCTATGAAGTTCCCGTGGAATATAAAGATCTTCCTCAACTCAAAGGCCGTGCTCAAATCGAATTTACAACCGACAAAGGTTTAATTACAGCTGTTTTAGATGGTTACAGTGCCCCAGTGACGAGTGGAAATTTTGTTGATCTGATTCAACGAGGGTTCTATGACGGCCTACCATTTACTCGGGCCGAAGACTTCTATGTATTGCAGACAGGCGATCCCGATGGGCCAGACGAAGGCTTTATTGATCCTAAAACTAAAGCTTATCGATCGGTGCCCTTAGAAATCTTGGCTCAAGGCGACAAAGTCCCAACCTATGGAGTGACCTTAGAAGATGCGGGTCGGTATTTAGATCAACCCGTCCTGCCCTTTAGTGCCTACGGTGCGATCGCGATGGCCCGCCCAAATGAAGACGCGAATGGCGGATCGTCTCAATTTTTCTTCTTTCTATTTGAACCAGAACTCACCCCCGCTGGACTTAATCTTCTGGACGGACGATATTCTATCTTTGGCTATGTCACGGGCGGTCAACAGGTTCTCCGTGAGACCAAGGCTGGAGACAAAATAAAAAGCGTAAAGGTCGTGACTGGATTGGATAAATTTGAGAAAGGTGCAGCTTAGAGTTTAAAGACTTAAGGTTTAAGGAATATAGGAATTACACGGATGATTTAGAAAAGTTAAGAATGGTAAAGAACAGGGAACTCTTAGACTGTGGTTCATGCGATCAGTGACTGTGTCCGACTTTTTCCTCACTCGGCTATATCTTCATGACCTTTTCATCTCACAATCCACCACTTGTTCTGATTGCAGACGATGATAAAGTCGTCCGAGTTTGTCTGCGTCAGGCAATGGAACAAGATGGCTATCAGGTGATTGAAGCTGTTGATGGGGAAAATTGTCTGGCCATGTTCAGCAAAATGCAGCCGGATGTGGTCTTGATTGATGCGGTGATGCCCCATATAGATGGCTTCACCTGCTGTCAACAAATTCAAAAAATGGAACAACATTTAGAGGGAAATGGGACTCCGTTGTTGATGATTACAGGCTTAGCTGACGAAGAATCAGTGGAGCAAGCGTTTGCATGTGGAGCGAGCGATTTTGTTACTAAACCCATTCATTGGGCTGTCTTGCGTCAACGCGTTAAGCACCTATTGAACCAAGTTAAGCTTTATCAGCAGCTCCAAAGCGCTAATCAAGAACTCAAGCGTCTGGCTACTTCTGATGGCCTTACCAAAGTGGCGAATCGTCGTCGGTTTGATGAATATCTTCAGCAAGAATGGAATCGAATGCAGCGCGATCGGTTGTCGTTGTCGTTGGTGATGTGTGATATTGATTTTTTTAAAGTTTATAACGACACCTATGGTCATCAAGAAGGCGATGATTGCTTAAAGAAAGTAGCAAAGGTTTTGGACCGGGCCGCGAAACGATCGATTGATTTGGCAGCGCGCTACGGCGGGGAAGAATTTGCGATTATTTTACCCAATACAGATCTACAGGGTGCGATTCGGGTAGCAAAGGATATTCAAGAGGCATTAAGGGCGCTAGATATTCCCCATAGCGGTTCAAAAATTGGCGAAAATCTGACTCTCAGTATGGGCGTGGCCAGCACGACACCCTGTGCAATGACTAGCCCTGAAATGTTGATTAATGCTGCCGATCGTGCCCTATATCAAGCTAAGGAAGCGGGACGCGATCGGTTCTGTACAGTCTACTTGTTAGGGTAATTCGTTAGTTTGTGGAACTGAAGAGGGCTTCGACGGCTCCATGCATGGATCAGGATAGGCCGCGATCGCTTCTTTCAACACGGCAGTGGGCGAAGTTTGTTGAAGTAACAGGGCTTGGGCATCGTTTGGTAGATTGTTTTTGAGTAAAATATTGACCTGTTGAAGCACCAGATCCTGTGATGATTCGGTCAGGGGTAGGGCGGCTAGAGCGGCATTCACATTGGCCCGATCGACAGCATTTAAAATTTGGAACCGCTCGATTGGGTTCAACACGGTTTTAAAATTTTTATTAGAAATATAACGCAACTCATAACCCCGATCGCTCTTCAGTGCCTTGCCGTCATACTGCACCTGATTTAGTCCAGCCGTGCTATTCGGCGTAAAACGTGTCCATTCTTCGCCCGTGACATTATCCCGAATTTTAATCGCACCAACCCTGCCATACCAAGCAATGAGCGGTTTTTCGTTGAGTACCAAGTTGGGTTTAGACTTGCGGAATTGAGCAACACTCGTGGGATTATTATCCACCATAGGCGTGACTGAGCAAATTGGGCGTTCCCCGCGAGATCCACCCCGCTGCGATCGTCGGCCAAACAAATTCGTCAGCACCTGTTGCCACGTTAGCTGAGGAGCCTGTGCTAAGACTGCATCTGTGGCTGGAATTAGCAACAATGGCAAGATTAGAAGCGGCGTGAACGATCGAAGGGTAGCGTTAACCTTGAGGACAGGAAACTTGAATGCAGGATTGAGGATAGATTTTTTAGGGTGAATCATGGCAAACGCTTCCTAGAGTGAGTGGGAATCTGATAAATCCAGAGCGCTAGACTGGGCAGCAGCCACGGCAACAAAACGCCAGAAGAAATAAAGCTCTGTAAGCCTATTCCTCCATAGATTGCACAAGTCAGGACAATGTTCCAAGACAGTTTTGAGGACGATCGGGGAGTGAGCGCCAAAACACGTCTCGATTGCAAAATGCCTCCGAATAATCCGGCCAGCAGCACCATTAAAACATCAGGGATAGGCATTACGGTGCGCTTGTGCAAGGCATGGTGGATCATGTAGGCGTGAATCTCGGCTCCGGTTAACTGTGATTGAGCGAGTTGACCTCGAATACGTTGCCAATAGGTCATGGCCGATGGGAGCGGAAATTTATCGGTGGACGATCCCATGCCTGCTTCTGGATAATCTCCAGCGGCGAGAATAACGATAGGCTCTGAACTCGGTTCCTTCGGTTTCGAGGTGATATCGATCGCACTGGTGGTGACGTAAATACGATCGCTGGGAATCGAGAAGTCTACGATGGGCATAAATGCGGTTATTCCAAAATTTTGGAGCGTCGATCGCCAAGCGGGAATTTGCGGAAGTGAGGTTGCTTTTTCATCGGGCGAACTGGATAAATAAGCTTCTGCTGCCATAAACCCAAACGGGCAGCCTTGGGAGCAGTTTGGACCCGTTGGTTGAGACAAATAACCGGGATAGAAATTGATTTGACCGCTGCGAGTGAGGTTCTTTTTTCGATCGATCGATTGCAGCAATGTGGGGGAAACGCTAACGGTTTGTGAGGTTTGCTTATCGATGGCAAAAACCAAATTAATGTCGCTGTTTTGCAATTGTGCCAAACTTTTTGCTAACACAGGATCTTCGGAGGATGGCCGATCGAGTAAATAATCAATGGCCAGAACCTTCGGGGCTTTCGCGCCAATCGCCTTGATAATCTTTGCTAAAGCTGTTCGATCGATCGGATTAAGTTTCCGATCGGGAATTAATCCACGGCGAATCGATGCTTCATCAACTTGGACAATTTTAATTTCGGGTCGATCGTTTGGAATTTGTCCGGTGGTCTGACGGTAAATCGCTTGGACCATTAACCGTCCATCCAACAATAAATCTTGAAGTGGTGTAACAGTCGTTGCCAGCAAAATCCCTACCAGCGCCATAGTCTGACGTTTGTTCGGCAAGAGCGCCCGAATTTGGTGACCGATGCCCAAGACTCGGGGCGTGAAGGGTGATGTTTCTGGATGACAGAAAAATGACGGAATAAAATAAGCCGACGGATAGGTAAGGTTCCGATCGAGTTTTAGATATTCACAGGCATGGTTCAGCGCGTCATACACGGTCCTTTGGGCGCGATCGTTATCTTGAGTTAGATGCTGAATAAATTGAATCAAGAAATCCTGAGCCACATTGTTATGAATGGGTTCGCGCATGATGGCCACTTGGCTCAACCCCAAGTCAATCAAGGTATTCGCCAGATCTAATCCTTTACACGAATTGAAAATAGCGAATTGCAAGCCATTTTCTTTTGCTTTTAATAATTGCGGCTGAATTTCTCGTAAAAAAATTGAAGTCTGAGGGCCGATCGCCAATTCGCCGCCTGTCAGAATCGATTCATTACTATGTCCTGCAAAAAATAAAATATCCCAGCCTTCTGGATCCACTAATCTCTGTGCAATGCGTTCTTTTAGTCCAGCGATCGGTTGTCCAACGCGCCAGCCTTCAAATTGGACATCAGCAAAGCGCTCTAAAGATTTCAGCGCCGTAATTTCAGACTGAAAACTTAATCCTGTTTCATCGCCCAAAATTACCAATATCCGCATTTTTCCCGATCGTGGATGTGGGGTAATTTCGTGACGCAGGTTGGCTGGAGTACGAATGATACTGATATTCGATCGTTGACCAAACTCGCCCAAAATTTCCCAAACTTCCCAGGGAAACCGAGCTAATGCTAACGGCTCACAGGTCAAAAATAAATCTGCGGTTGTTGCCAATGAAGCCAATGAAGCAATTTTCGATCGGATTTCCAATAATTCTCGACTCTTTAACCAATCATAAAATTCAGCCAAAAATCCAGCTTCAGCCGACACTAATCGCGATCGGTAATCGATCGGGACTGCTGATAAGGTTCCACTACTTTTTATCCGACCTCGCAATCCATCATCATTTGGGAAATTATCTGGGCGATCGGCCTGTAAATTTTCGGGTGCGGGCGATCGAAGACTGGTGCGATAAAAGTCTAGATAGCAAGCCTGCCAAGTCTCGTATCGTTGAGTCAAGGTCTCAGGATAGGCAATTTGAGCAGTCATTTGTTGCCCTTTTCCCCAGGTCAATTCAAAAAAACAAACCTGTTCAACTCGAAAGATTTTTAATCGCATGGCCACGTATCCTTGCTGGCAGATTAGGTTTAGCGCAATGATTTAACTTAGTGATCTAGCGCAATGATTTAGTTTACTGATGGATGAATTTTGGCAGCGTATGTATAGTTCCGTTGGGTAAGACAATATCGATAAAAATGCTTTCTTCTTGACCGCTAACAATTTCAGCAAAGATTGATCGATCGCTTGTAATTTGTGGGTCAAACGTTTGTTCTAGAAGCACCTGAAAATCGTCCCGAATCCGTAAGATTAATCCACTCGGCATTGGTTCCGATGTTGCTGATTCCAAAACTACTAATAGTTCCCATTCTTGGGTTTCGCTCATATCACCGGGCACCACATACAACCGCAGCGGAATCGGTGCAATATTCAAAATTTGCGACATGCCTTGGGTGCTGCTGGCTAACCGAATCCCTCTGCGTGCTAATGACTGCAAAATCTGAGGCAAGTGGTCGATCGTTGCATCGCTGCTAGTTCGATCGTCCCCTCGTAGTGCAGACACGACTAATGGATTCCCCAACGGCTCCCAACCCTCTAATCGCGATCGAGCCTCATCCCATTGACCAGATAACCAAGTGCGTAAATTCACAACCTGATGCAGAACCTGATTCTTGGGGCTGCTCTCAGACAACGCGATCGGCTCACTTAAGCGCAAGGCCACCAACAGAGTCTCCATCTTCGGGTTAAATGCTGACAACGGAATTTCGCTCGTTGCCTGACCCGATAATTGTTCTTGCATCTCGGCATGGCTCAAAAAGCCCGAAACCCAAACCTGACCTTGCTCTTCTGCTACTGTTGTCAAGATATGAAAATGGGCCGGAGTAGAGGGTCGATGCACCGTCACAAATTCATCTTCCGATGCACTAACAAACTGCGATCGGACAATAAAGCCCCGAACCTGTAGTTCCAAAGCCGTCAACGTTGACTCTGAGGACTCTGCCACCAAGTCATGTTCCGCCAACCAAGCCATCAATCCAAACTGCGCTAACCGATCGCCATACTCGTTCCAAGATTGCTCCGACGATTGACTCTTTTGGGTGGCCTGTTGAATTTGCTCGGGAGTCAGTAGGATAGACCCCTCCGTGAGCGATTCAAAGTCTTGGAGATCTATTGTGTTGAGAAAAGAGGAAGTCATAGATGGTTCGGGTAGAGAATTCGATCTGTTCTGGCTTACCGCTGAATAAAAAAAGCTTATTCATAAAATCTTTGTCGTAACTGAGAAATAGTTTTTTTAGAAATAGTTGGTATGGTTTCAGTATGGACGGAGAGCCATCATTTAAACCTTGAACAACCGTTTGATTTGGGTTATCAATCGCTCTGTGATTAATTATTTATGATTACTTGTGATTATGTATGTCTTGGACTAGTTTACTTACGCAACATCGATCGATCGCGGTCATTCGTGCGCCGGAGTTTGAACTTGGCCTAGAAATGGCGCGATCGGTGGCAAGAGCAGGCATCAAATTAATTGAAATCACTTGGAATAGCGATCGACCGGCCCATCTAATTGCCGCACTCCGACAAGAGTTGACAGATTGTACAATAGGGGCCGGAACCCTCATCACTCAAGCTCAGTTTACAGAAGCCATCCGTGCAGAGGCCCAATTTTTATTCTCGCCCCACTGTGACTCTAACCTGATTTCACAAGCCAGAACTCTGGGAATTCCGATCGTCCCCGGCGCACTCACCCCCACCGAAATTATCACCGCTTGGCAAGCCGGAGCTAACAGTGTCAAAGTTTTTCCTATTCATTCCCTTGGTGGAGCGAGTTATATCCGCTGTCTACAAGCTCCACTGCGAGACATTCCATTGATTCCCACAGGTGGTGTCACCCTTGAAAATTCAGCAGAGTTCCTAAAAGCCGGAGCGATCGCAGTCGGCCTATCTAGTGAATTATTTTTGCCAAGCTTAATTCACGATCGCAATTGGGATGGATTACACGATCGGGCCAAGGCGTTGATTCACGAACTTGCACCCTACCGCCATTGACTAACAAAACTTAACCAATGCAGAATGCGATCAGACGTTTGATGAATCAGTCCGATCGCATTCTGGTTAACCTGGTTAACAATGAATCAATTTAGAAGAAGGACGGTTGATGGCGAATCAAGTTCAAGAACTCCTCACGAGTCCGAGCGTCTTCCTGAAAACAGCCAACCATAGAACTTGTTACCGTCCAAGAACCAGGCTTCTGAACGCCGCGCATCACCATACACATATGGGACGCTTCCAAAACCACCGCAACCCCACGAGGATTGAGAGCTTCTTGTAAAGCCTTCGCAACCTGGCTCGTCAAACGCTCTTGGACCTGCATCCGGCGAGCATACATATCCACAATGCGGGCTAGCTTGCTTAAACCCACAACCTTTTGGTTAGGAATATACGCAACGTGTGCGCGTCCCATGAAAGGCAACATATGATGTTCGCACATGCTGAAGAAATTAATGTCGCGAACCAAGACCATCTCATTGTGGCCCTCGTCAAAAATTGCCCCATTTAGCAACTCTTCCAGGGATTGAGAATAGCCACCTGTCAAATATTGCATTGACTTGGCCACGCGCTTTGGAGTCTTCAACAGACCCTCACGGTCCGGATCTTCACCAACCCCAATGATCATTTCACGCACCGCTGCTTCCATGGATGCAAAGTAATCAGCACCACCATCGGCCCGGTTTGCATTGCGCGCCAGTTCAGTCTCTAAAGAAGAATTTAGAGCAGAATCATTCACGATCGTCATGAGTTAAGTCCTTAAGATTTGGAAATGAGAAACGTTAGAATTGAGAATGCTTAGAAGGTTCCACCCGTTGGGAGCAGAATCATTTCTTCAATGACCGCACCCTGAGGCATTTGAGCCGCGTATAAAATCGAGGCAGCCACCACGTCCGGGGTCAACATGGCACTACGATCGAAGTCGGCTTCAACGGTGTCTGTGTCCCATAGTTCAGTGTTCACCGAACCCGGAGACATAGAAATCGCCCGAATGCCATAGCCACGCTCTTCTGCGGCCAGAGTTTTGGTCAATGCTAAAAGGCCAAATTTACTCACGCAGTACAAGCCCCAATTTGGGAATGTCTGATGGGCGGCAATAGAGGACAGGTTAATAATGGTCCCGTGCTTTTGCGATCGTAGCTTGGGTAAAACCCCTTGAATCACCTGAAAGACGCTGGTCAAATTCAGATCAATCACTCGCTGCCAGTCCGCTAACGGCGTTTCGAGGATGCCATTGGTGTATGCCATTCCCGCATTGTTAATCACAATATCAAGCCGGGGTAAGGTGCTAACAAGAGCGCTAATCTTGTCTTGAACCTGTGACAAATCTGCTAGGTCAACAACAAAAACCTTCACCTCAACCCCAAGCGATCGAGTCTGAAGCGCTACTTCATCTAGCTTCTGCTGATTTCGGCCTACTAAAACCAGATCAATTCCAGCCTTAGCAAACGCGATCGCCGTCGCCTTGCCAATACCACTATTCGCCCCCGTAATCAAGGCGCACTGTGTTTGAGTCAAAGTCATACTCTCGCAACGAACTGATGATTTAAAATTTAGACCCGATCGCTGCGTCACTTTGATGAACTACTGACCACCTTGCTAGGAATGGACTCTAAGATTTCATCTCAGCAGAGGGCGATCGAGTAAATGAACATGTAAACAAATGTTACAGAACTGTATTGTAGCACCATGGACGGAACTTATTGAAGAGCAACCGCCCTGAAGAACCGACCTTCTAACCCAAGCCCTCAGAGAATTTCCCGATATTCCGAAACTTGTTGTATCGAAGGTCACGGCGCTGCTGGCTAGTCATGCTGTCAAGATAGATAAGGTTAGTAAGGATGGCGGCTTTGACTTGTTCTGTAGCCAGCACCGGATCTGTATGGGCTGCTCCCGTAGGTTCGGTAATCACTTCATCAATGATGCCAAGCCCCACGAGATCTTCAGACGTTATTTTTAACGCTTCTGCGGCTTTCGACGATTTCCCTGCATCGCGCCACAAAATTGCAGCACAGGCTTCTGGGGGCGCAACGCTGTAGACGGAATGCTCCATCATCAATAACCGATCGCCTACGCCAATGCCTAATGCACCGCCCGATCCGCCTTCGCCCACGACGGTACAGATAATCGGCACATCAAACTTGAACATTTCTCGCAAGTTAAACGCGATTGCCTCACCTTGACCATACTCTTCTGCTTCAATACCAGCCCAGGCCGCCGGAGTATCGATGAATGTGAGAATCGGCATTCCAAACCGATTGGCATGGTCCATCAATCGAATCGCTTTACGATAGCCACTGGGCGAGGCTTGACCAAAATTTCGTTGGATATTGTCTTTAGTATTGCGGCCTTTTTGCTGCCCTAACATCACAACAGCACGACCATCAATTCGGCCCACACCGCCCACCATGGCCAAGTCATCAAACCCCGCCCGATCGCCATGCATTTCCAGCCAATCATCGCTAATGGCTTGAATGTAATCTAGCGTAGTCGGGCGGCGAGGATGACGGGCCACTTGCAGCCGTTGCTGAGGCGTTAAGCTACTAAAAATCTCTTTACGGAGCTGACAGGCACGTTCCTCTAGCTGTAGAATTTGCCCCGCCACATCTACTTCGGTTTCAGCAGCAAGATCTCGCACTTGCTTGATTTGCTCTTCAAGCTCAGCCAGAGGTTTTTCAAAATCAAGGAGAATAGGTTTACGATCGGTCGTAGGCATGGCAAAGGGAGAATTTAAGGCGGAATCTTGGTCCGACCAATTACCATTGATAAGCATAGAGCTTAATGGGATGACTGCTGATAATCACGCTTGACTAACCCAAAGTTTGGGCCTAGCGATCGATGTACAGATTTTCATGCCTTCAAAATTTACTCTCTTAGATGGACCCCGCAATCCCTATTCCCGCAACAGTTATGAAAGAGCCTCCTCGCTGCTTTGAGAACTCCATCCTCATCTCCGCCACAGCCACCACCGTCGAACGCTGCATCACCGAACTTGATCTCATGACCCGTTGGCTTAATCCCATGCTGTCCTGCGAACCTGAGGATGGCACTTGGTCTACGGAAATTGGTAGCAAGAGTAAGTTTGTGGTGATGATTCCAGTCTTGAAATTTGGATTACAGCCCACACTGCACAATATCGTTAGCGATCGCGCCCCCGGATTAGTCGTGTGGGATTTTGAAGGATTTTTTGTG
>JAYUEU010000014.1:0-11531 GCA_043739065.1 Synechococcales cyanobacterium
CAATTTTGGTCATGTCTGAGTTTGGTCGAACGGTTCATGAAAACGGGAATGGAGGAACTGACCACGGACATGGCAATGTTATGTGGTTACTCGGTGGTGGCGTGAAGGGCGGGAAAGTATATGGAGAATGGCATGGATTAGCGAAGGAGCAACTTTATGAGGCTCGTGACTTGGCGATTACAACCGATTTTCGAGATGTCATCGCTACAGTATTGGAACAGCATCTACAATTACCTACGGCTAAACTCAATCAAATCCTGCCAAATTATCAGCCTATGCAAAGAAATTTGAATCTTTATGGGTAATGTTTAGCGTTATTGGATAGCCATCAGTTTAAACAATGGTTGTCCATATAACGCCAATCCTATTGCAATTTAACGGACTCTATCTATGCTTAATTGTGCTCTGAGGACTTTTCCTAAAAATAAATATGACGTTCCCAAAAGTGGATACTAAAATCAATGCCAGCAAGTAGTTGTTAGACAACATTTAATGAACGTTACAAGTAATGAAAGCTACAAATGATCTTTTTCTGGGGTGAGCGTGGGAGCTAACGGGCGTGACTTTTACTTACGGTAACTACGAGATATGAAAACTGCTATCTCGGTGAGAATGATCAATTCGATCGCGCGATCGGGGCTTTTGCTGTTGGTTATGTAGTCAAACCGAACTCGATTATCAACGACTGGATGCTACTGTAAAGTCGGGACAAATTGCAAAATCGGGACAAATTGCCGTAAGTTAGATTCACTTTGCTAATCGGTAACGAAAATAAACAGTGAACATCACTAAACAGCTTCAGCGTAAATTCAAATTTCATCTATTGCAAGGAATTTTACCCTGGAATAACTCGACTTTGGGCAGTGATATCACGGCTGGTATTGTCCTTGCAGCACTAGGCATTCCCGAAGTGATGGGATACACCAAGATCTCTGGGACGCCGATCGCAACTGGATTATATACCATGCTCCTTCCAGCGATCGCCTTTGCTATCTTTGGATCTTCTCGTCATCTTGTCGTTGCCGCCGACTCAGCAACAGCCGCAATTATCGCCGCTGGGCTATCTGGTTTGGCTCAACCTGGGAGTCCGCATTATTTAGCTTTGGCTGAGTCTGTCGCCATTGTTGCGGCGGGGCTGTTGCTATTGGCGCGGTTATTGGGACTCGGTTTCTTGGCTGACTTTCTCTCGCGGACGGTCTTAATCGGCTTCTTAACTGGAGTCGGGATTCAAGTTGCGATCGGGCAATTAAGTGAACTGCTGGGTTTACCTGGCGGTGGGAAGGGAGTAATCCAGCAAATTATTCATATCTGCCAACACCTACCGCAGACCCACGTATTGACGTTAGGGATTTCGATCGCTGTCTTAGCTACCATCTTACTGTTCGAGAAGTTTATCCCAAAATTTCCGGGAGCATTACTGGCGGTCATTGGGGCGATTCTAGCAAGTTGGCTGTTTAACTTTACTAGTTTGGGCGTAGCCGTCGTCGGCTCTGTACCTAGCGGACTGCCCGCTTTGGGACTCCCCGCCGTTGCCCTCACCGATCTTGCTGATATCTCTAGCATTGCTCTTTCTTGTTGTATCGTCATCATTGCCCAAAGTGCCGCGACATCCCGTGCTTACGCGTTTAAATATAAGGAGCCGTTTGATGAGAATACCGATTTAATCGGACTAGCGGCGGCAAATTTGATGGCTGGAGTGAGCGGGACGTTTGTAGTCAATGGTAGCCCGACGAAAACTGCGATCGTCGATACGGCTGGCGGACGGAGCCAAGTTTCCCAATTGACAACCGTGGGGATCGTGTTAATTGTCATCCTATTTCTAACCGAACCGATCGGGTATTTACCCAATGCTGCTCTAGCGGCGATCGTCTTTTCGATCGGGCTGAAATTAATCGATATTCAGGGAATGATGGATGTCTTCAAAACTCATCGAGAAGAATTTTATCTGACGGCGATCGCGGCTGCTACGGTAATATTTATTGGAGTGAAAGAAGGTATCATTGCCGCTGTGATGTTGTCATTAATTTTGCACGTTTATCACAGCTATAGACCCAATTCTTTCGTCCTGATCCCCGGTGAAAATAGATATTGGCAGTTAGTCCCACCCCGACCTGGTGCTGTTTCCGAACCTGGGCTGATTATTTACCGCTTTAGTCGCGATTTATTCTATGCGAATACAACTTACTTCTCTGAGCAAGTCCAAAGTCTAGTTTATGGTGCCCCATCTCCCATACGATGGTTTATTCTAGAAGCCAGAGCAATTACTGAAATTGATTATTCCGCATCTCAGACAATTCGCGATGTAGTTAAAGAACTATCAATGCGGCATGTGGTTTTTGTTGTATCGGGTTTAGCTCCTGATGTCAGAGCCACGTTTGATTGCGATGGACTAACAGCCATAATTGGCGTCGATCGATTCTTCAACCATTTAGAGGAAGCATTAGCAGTGTTTGATCAGGAGAGTATTTAAATTTTGCTAGCTCATAAAATATCGATCTTGGTGGTATTTTCGATCGCGGCCAATTTAGATAATCTTGGTGTTGGGATTGCCTATGGATTGAGGCGAGAACGAATATCATCTCGATCGAATTTGGTCATTGCCATCATGTCGATCGGATTAACTTTCATTGCTATGAAATTTGGTCAATGGGTACAGCCGATTTTATCTGTCAAAGTTGCTAATGACTTAGGAGCTAGTGTCATTATAGTTGTAGGAATCTGGGTATTTTTCGAGGTGGCAATTCAACGGATAGGGTTGATCTTGTGGCGACATTTGCGGCGGTATATTCTTCGGAAAATTGGCGTAAAAAGACAGCTCGATCGTTCTAAAACCAAGCCCGATCTAAATGCTTTAATGAGATTTCTGAGTCAGGAAAATCCCAGAGGAATTTCGGTACGCGAAACATTGATTTTAGGCGTTTCGCTATCCTTAAATGCAATGGCAGGTGGGTTTGGGGCAAGTCTAGCTGGGCACAATGCGATCGTCACTTCATGCGCGGTCGGGGTCTTCAGTTATCTGACGATCGTCATTGGGCAAAGTTTAGCTGGTAATTATGCTTCTAAATGGTTGGGGTCTTTCTCCCAGAGACTTGCTGGACTTTTATTGATGGCGATCGGCATTTATGAATTATTATTTTGATATTGTCATCTTCAGATCTCGAAATTTCTTTATATTTTGGACAACACTAACCAAATCTATCAATTGTTCAGTAACGTGATTACGAATGTAATAGGAGTAGGGTTAGGGTTATCCATTGTGAAGGCGATCGTTCTTGCTCATAAAGGAATAATTCAAGTCCAAAGCCAATTGATTGAAGGAAGTCTTTTTGTAGTTACATTACCGCTAATTAAAGAATTTAAGCAGATCATAAAATTTAAACGGCAAAATTAATAGATACTAAGCACAAAGTGAAACTATTCCATAGCCTAAAGAATCCCACATTTGCTAAACTATACTTTGCTCAAACAACAAGTTTGCTGGGTGATGCGCTGACTTGGGTCGGACTCGCGTTACTGGCATTTGAACTTACGGGAACTGGGGCTTCAGAAGTCCTCGCGATCGCCTTGACCCTTCGCGTTACTGTATTTGTAATTTTCTCACCGTTGGCCGGGGTCCTCGCTGATCGCTACGATCGGAAACCCATCTTGATTGTTAGTCATCTTATCCGGATGATGATTGTCGGACTCCTTCCGTTTGTTCAATCCGTTGGACAGATGTATATATTGGTGTTGGCACTGAATATCGTGAATGCTTTTTTCACTCCAACGTATAAAGCCACTATTCCCCTAGTTACCGAAACAGATTATCCCGATGCGATCTCCCTTTCGAGTTCAACAGAACAGTTATTAGGGGTTCTCGGTCCAGGATTAGCCGGAGCGATCGCTGCATTCATCGGAGCAAGGCAAATATTCTTTTTGGATGCAATCAGTTTTCTAATGGCCGCAGGTTGGATTGCAAGTTTGCCCGGACAATTACGATCGCCTACTGTTTCTATGAGAAGTCCATGGAAAGAAATACAAATCGGCTCGGCTTGGCTTTGGAGTGAATCTAATATTCGGTTTGCATTAGTAATTCAACTCGTAGGAGCGATCGCTGGAGCACAAATTCTAGTGAATACGGTTGGGTATGTCAAAGGTCATTTGCAATTGGAAAGCTTAGAATATGGTTGGGTGATGATGGCTTTGGGGTTGGGGGCGACGATAGCCGCGTTAACTTTGGGGAAACTGTACGGGTATATCTCTCGATTAAATATGATTCTAATGGGGGCGATCGTTCTCACCTTTGCACTAATATCTGCTAATGCAGTAGGGATTGTGACCTTAATGGGGCTTTGGTTTATGGCTGGAATGGGTCAAACTTGGATTAATGTCCCGACTCAAACTGTAATTGCTGATAGAACTCCAAGAGAATTTCAAGGTCGTGCCTATGGTGCCCATTTTGCTTGGAGTCATCTGTGGTGGGCGATCGCTTATCCTGTAGCGGGCTATCTGGGTGGTCATTTTAGCGATCGGACTTTTTTGGTCGGTGGGCTAATTAGTGCCGTCATTTTAGTTATTGCTTATCTAAAAATTACACCTCATCTACACGAACATGAACATGAACATTCAGATCTAGAACATGAACACCTTCACATTCATGATGAGCATCATCAGCATTTACATTCCATAGAAATGACCGTTTCAGAACCTCATTCCCATATTCACAATCATATAAAGCTCACTCATATCCATTCTCATCATACTCATGACGGACACCATGCACATCATTTCAAATAGATTATTAAAAACGGTACGTTTATGAAAATGTAGCATTATGGTACAAGTCATCAGCCAGAGGAATCCTATTCCATGGCCTGCCAAAATATCGGTCGATCAATGAAAGCTTAGATATAAACGACTAAATCCGATCACAGTCACAATTACGATCGCGATCCATAAAATAATCTGCTTTTTTGGAGTCTGAGTAGTTTAACTCTAGTCCAAACAATGTTAGCTACGACAAGTAGAGCAAAGGATAAGCATCTCTCTCAGGGTGATGGAGTCGATGTTATCAATCGTCTCAAGTCTCCAGGGAGATAATACTACTGTTTTTTCTAACATCTTTTTGTTTAACAGAATATGAAGCTAAAATGAATAGAATATGAGAATAAATATGAAATTAAAATGAATAGAATATGATTTCTATGACTAAATTTATTCGTATTTTGATTGCATTTAAAGATAACTTAGATTAGGCTAACATAGCCATTAAAAAGTTTATTCAGTATGAAATTAAGTTTTTATCTATACATTCTTGGCACGCTAGAAACATTGTAGACAATTTAATTAAGTGGCAGAATCATATATCATGATGTTCTTGGAAGTTATTTTATTTGCGGTTGTTCTGAGTATTGACTCTTTTTCTGCTGCCTTCGCGATGGGTTTTCGTCATTTTTCCGTAAAGAGAGCATTTTCCTTTGCGTTTAGTTCCGCTTTCGCCGAGGGAGTAGCAACTGTAATAGGCTTCTTACTAGGTAGTGGGGCAAAAGATTTAATTGTGAACTACAACCATTGGGTTGCCTTTGGGTTACTGGTGGCAGTTGGCACCCATATGTGTTGGGAGGCATATCATCATGTTGGCGGCGAGGCAGAAGATTCTGAAGATCCTAGAACGCATGGAATAGTAAAGATTCTTTTTATCTCAACTGTGACCAGTATTGACTCACTGAGTGTTGGTGTCTCTCTCGGCCTTGCTGGAAAACCAATCCTTACTTACTCACTGGCGATCGCTCTGGCTGCTTTTGCTTCTACTTATCTCGGTCTATTCTTAGCCAAGCGAATGCCCTCTGCATTCGGTTCTCGATTGGAAATGTTTGGCGGAGCGGTGTTAATTGCGATCGGATTTAAGATGCTTTTCCCATGATTTCACTAAGCGATCGAATTATATCGATCGTTCTCTGCGCCTTTAGATCGTTCTCGGTTGCGCTAAAATCTCACCTCAGATGGGGTATTTTTAAAGTAGATCAATCAGACTTTTGGAATATTAGAAGTCCAACAGCAGCGAGGGAAAACAATCCACTGACCATAAATGTCGCCGTAGGACTAACCGTTTGCCATAACCATCCCGCCATGACACTAGCAGGCAATAAAGCAACACCTACTAACAAATTGAGAAAACCAAATGCAGTACCTCGCATTGTCTCTGGAACTTGATTTGAAATCATTGCCAGCAAAACCCCTTGACTCATTCCTAAATGAAGTCCATAAAGTGCGCACAGAACCCAAACCGCTATTGAACTCTGAACTATGCCTAACCCGATATAAACTAATGCAGCAAGAGACCATCCAAAGATTAAAAGTTGTTGACGACTAATTCGATCGCTCAAAATACCCAAAGGATAAGCACTCAGGGCATAGCTCAAATTCATAATAACCAAAATTAATGGCACTTGTGAATCAGGAATACCAAGATGCTGACCTTGGAGTAACAAAAAGACTTCACTAGAATTGCCTAAATTAAATAATAGTGCTGCGATTGTCAGTCCCCAATAGCCCGTACTCAAACTACTTAACACAGACCACCGAAGTGGATTTTCTCGTTTTAATAGACGGTAGGGTTGTTTCGGTTCTTTAATCCCCACTATTAATAACAACACACCTAAAAATGCTGGAACTAAAGCCCATATAAAAACAAGTCGAAAATTATGTGTTGTACTCATTAATGCAAAAGCAAAAAGTGGTCCAAGAAAGGCTCCAATCGTATCGAGAGATTGTCTGAGTCCATAGGCTGCGCCCCGATTTTCAGGTGAAGTCGAGTCTGCAACTAAAGCATCCCTAGGCGCAACTCGAATTCCTTTACCAATCCGATCGCCGAGTCTGCCATAAAATACGCTGATTGGACTATTTGCCATAACAAAGAGTGGTTTCATTAACGTGGAAAACCCATAGCCAAAAACGACCAAAGCTTTGCGCTGTTTCCAGTAATCACTAATTGCGCCAGAAAAAACTTTTATAATAGAGGCCGTCGCTTCCGCAATTCCTTCAATCAAGCCTACGGTTGCAACATTTGCACCCAGTCCAGAAATTAAAAATAAGGGTAGAACTGAGTGAATCATCTCACTACTCACATCAGTCAATAAACTTGTAAAGCCTAGTATCCAAACATTACGGGGAATTCCATTCAGACTTTTCATTTAGAATCCTATGATGATTTATTTTAAAACTCTCGTCGAATTAGCGGTTGAATTAGCGATCGCCAACAATGTCACTTCTACTATTAGCAAACACAGCTTCCCACATTGTTGCTAAACTAAAGATTCCTTAAATAATTGCCGCCGCCTTAATAGCCATAGCCGTGGCCATAATAATACTGTGCGACTATCACATCAATCAGACATATCAATCAGATTAATCATGCTCCGAGATGACAATGGCAGTCTGGCTTTTCAATCAAGGAAGCCATAATTGTATTCAAAGCGGTTGCCGCTAGGAGTCCGCCCCCCAGAGTGCCAGCAATGGTGATGTAAGGAAGGCCAGACCGCATGAGTCGCCGCTTGGCAGCAGGTGCGTGACTAAATCCGATCGGCATCGCGACTACGAGAGCCGGACGAATTGCCTGTTGCTCTACCGCATTGCAGACCGCTAGCAGTACCGATGGCGTATAACCCACGACGAGAATACAGCGATCGGGTATGGTCTCTAATTGCCGCTGCCAATTGGAATGCTGCCAAAACTGTTGCTCTGCTTCTGCTGCATTGGATATGTGTTCATTGTTGATCAGCGTTTGAGTAGTGCAATTTAGGTGGGCAAGTCGTGTTTGGTCGAGGACCGCTGCTACTGCTGGAACATCAGTCACAATCGTACAACCTGATTGCAGTGCAGAACGTCCGGCTGCGATCGCCTGATTCCCCAATTTCACAAACGGAATAAGGCTGACATCTCCGCAGGCTAGAACCAATTGAGTCAGCAAATCTATTTCGATTTCTGAGCGATCGGACAGATTGGGCAACAATTGGTGTAGAGACTCATCAAAAGACTCAGGATGAGAATGAACAGCCGCATCCAATCCATCCCAAAGCTTATCAAGATGCTCGAATCCGTCTTGGGCTAACGTATCCAAGTGATTGATTTGGGCGATCGTGCTAGCCTGCACCTGCTGGCAAAATGGGTCACGACCTAGTAGCCCTTCTAGTGCCGTTGCTGTCTGGCGAAGGTACGTGATTTTCTGGATGATGGTCTGATATTGCTGCTGTAATTGCGAGATCAGTGCCGAGTTCGGATCAGGATCAGAGGCTGTATCGAGCAGTTTCTGAATATGGGAAATCTGAAAGCCCTGGTGCTTAAGTGCCACAATCCGCTGTAATCGCTGGACATCGCACTCACTATAGAGGCGGTAGTTTCCGTCCGATCGAGAGGGCTGAGGAAGTAACCCTAATTGATGGTAGTGCCGCACCATTCGAGGTGTGACACCACCGCCAACTGATTCTGTTAGGGCTTTTATAGTGAGCTTGGAAATGGCCATGGCTACAGGGAAGGAGAGTGTTTACTTGACATTAACATTGATGTCAAGGTTTAGACTGCAACGATTACCCTAGTCCTACAACAATGAAATCTACCTTAAGCCGATTACCTCTGACATCCGATGCGATCGCGGCTGGAGTCTGTGCGATTTGCGTCATCCTGGGGGCAATCTCGCTTCACCTGCAATGGATAGGCGTTGCCTTACTGTTATTGCCTGCGGGCTATGTGATTGGCGGATACCAGAGTGCTCGTGAGGGATTGACGACACTGTTTGAAGAGCGGGAATTAGACGTGGATCTGCTGATGATTGTAGCGGCGCTGGGTGCAGCACTACTAGGACTATGGCAACACGAGTACAGTTTTATCCTAGACGGAGCCTTATTAATTTTGATTTTTGCCGTCAGCGGAGCCATGGAAAGTTATGCCATGGGCCGTACTGAGCGTAGTATTCAAGGTCTCATGAGTCTCACCCCAGATACCGCGAGGATTCTAGTCAATGGGCAAGAAGAGTGGGTGGCGGTGGCGCACCTACAGTTAGGCGATCGCATTCTCGTCAAACCGGGGGAACGCATTCCTACCGATAGCCTGGTGCTGGCTGGTAAAACGACGATCGATGAAGGCCCAATTACGGGAGAATCAATGCCCATAGATAAAACAATAGGTGATTTAGTGTTTGCAGGGACGCTGAATGGCAACGGAGTTTTGACCCTGGATGTTCATCAGCCACCAGCTAGCAGCTTGATTCAGCGAGTGATTCAACTGGTGGAGCAAGCCCAAACCGAAACACCGCCCTCCCAGCAATTTATTGAGCGCTTTGAGCGGGTTTATGCTAGAGCGATCGTGATTTTAGGGCTGTTCCTGGTGATTTTGCCTCCCTTTTGGCTAGGCTGGAGTTGGGAAATTACCATTTATCGAGCGTTAATTTTTCTAGTTGTTGCTTCGCCCTGTGCTCTGATGGCGGCCATCATGCCCACTTTACTTTCAGGAATCGCCAACGGTGCTCGCCAAGGTATTTTATTTAAAACAGGGGCACAGCTAGAATTAATGGGTAGGGCACGGGCGATCGCCTTTGATAAAACGGGGACGCTGACGATGGGTCAACCTAGGGTTTATCAAGTTATTGCGGCACCAGGATTTTCAGAGTCCACAGTGCTTACGCTGGCAGCAGCACTAGAATTTTATTCAGAACATCCGGTCGGGCAAGCAATTACTAAATATGCTCAAGAATTAGGCGATATAATCCCCGAAGCAATCAGCATTCAAGCCGATCCCGGACAAGGGATTCATGGATTGGTATCTGGTTTGCCTACCTTAGTCGGTCGTCAGAGTTTTGTAAGATGGCAGGTTTATGATTTGCCAGCCCAATTGATGGCGGTGAGCGATCGCCTAGAATGCGAAGGAAAGACTATTGCTTGGGTGGCACAAGCCGGGGAGATATTGGGTTTGATTGCGATTGCGGACACTTTACGCCCTGAAGCTATTGATGCGATCGCCCAGCTTAGAACCTTAGGCATTGAACAAATTGTCATGCTGACGGGAGACAATGTGCATACTGCTGAGCAAATTGCTCAAGTCGTAGGAATCGATCGGGTCTATGCCGAACTCTTGCCGGAAGATAAACTTCGTATCATAAAGCAGCTCCAGCAGACTTACCAAACAGTGATCATGGTGGGAGATGGCATTAATGATGCACCCGCAATGGCTCAATCATCAGTTGGCGTTGCTATGGGGGCAGCGGGCAGCGATTTGGCTCTACAAACCGCAGATGTCGTTCTAATGTCCGATCGACTTGACAAGATCGCCGTGGCCATTCGTTTAGGTCGTCGTTCTCAATCGATTATTAAGCAGAATGTCATGTTTTCGATCGGAATCATTGGTTTGCTATTGGTCTTCAACTTTGCTGGTAATATTACGCTTCCTTTTGGTGTGATTGGGCACGAGGGATCGACTATTCTTGTGATTCTCAGTGGTCTCAGACTGCTTAAGAAATAATTACAGCAGCTTTTCCCGAAAATCATCTCTTGATTTTTAAGCGATGATATTTAGTAGTAATCGACCTTGAATGTGAAACCTATAAATCCTATTAAGCTCAAGAAGACTCCAACAAACCTAATTATTTGAGCCATTCGCAAAGATCCAATCATTAGACTATTCATTGAGAGTCCTTTGTTTAGGACTACCGTTTTTTCATATCTTATGAATTTGTTTTTTGTTCAAACAGTGCAACCATGGGTTTGATGCCTTGCTCAAGGTTACCTGCTTGATTAAGATATTCATCAATTCCAAACAGATCCTCTGTTGTCCGCAAGAGCGAATTGTGATTATAAGGAGTAGAATCTTTCACTCCCCGTGGTCCATGATTAGTAATTACGATCGTTGCAATATGACCACCACCAAACTCTGCAATACTCTTAGGATTGTAGCCACAACAGCCTTGTTCACCTTTTGTTGTTCCATTGCTTTCGTCCCAGGTAATCACGATCGCATTATTTTCTTTTTCGGCCCACAGCGAGGATTCAATAATTAGATTAACAACTTCTGTGATTTTAGTATCACCTCGTTGAATAATTTTATGATTATTGGGGCATTCAGCTAAACCATGCATCTCGTTACATTCATTAAGAATAATATGACTATAATTTGGAGCCTTATTACTTTTGAGATCTGCTGAAAGCTGGGAAATATTTACTATCTTTTTAGCCCGATCGGGATCATCTTGAACAGTCTTAAAACTCATAAATCCATTGTGCTTAGAAGCATAAAGCGCCCGAACTTTACTGGGTGAGACAATAGCTTTCGAGCCTGCTTCAGGAATATCTTCAAAGTATCCTTTCCAAGTTAAATCATGCTTTTGAAGCTGATCCATGAGACTTGTTTCTGCGACTGTATGATTAACATATCCTGGCTTCCAAGAGTTTCCACAGAATGGAGCTATACTTCCAGCATGACAGTAAAAGGCATCATCATCGTGAATACCAAAATTACTCCCGCCTAACATCGCAATATAGTTGCCTGCACTAGGATGAACTCCG
>JAYUEU010000015.1:0-11962 GCA_043739065.1 Synechococcales cyanobacterium
GCAACGATCTGAGTAATCTTCAAACCCTATGCAAAAGCTGCAACTCCAGCAAACGCGATCGGCCAGACGATCGATTCCAACGTCGGTTTATTTGAACTAGATATGATTTCTATAGACGATCGTTTTCAATAAGGTACTAAAATCAAAAACAATTGCTCTAGATTCTCAATACGTTATGAATTCTCCTAGTCAGGTTTCAGGGTTAAATTTCAAAAAGCTGGTCTATTACCCGTCCTCGTTCTCAGTTGGCAAATGGGAAATAGCAGCATCAAACGTCAGCGTTGAACTCGATGCAGGAAGCCGATCGTTCAACAATGTCACCATCTGCTGCAATAGATCATGGCTTAGGTTTTTCTGTTGCTCTTGATTCATACGCGGTTCATACCAACGTTGCCGATAGATCAACTCCAATTCACTCCCCACTTCTGAAAAGTAATCGATTTGTGCGGCTTGCAATCCAACGCAGGCCCGATAAATAATCAATGCCATAATCGCAACAATCATTCCGCCCGCTGTTGTAATCAAAGCCTCCGCAATTCCTTGAGACGCTTTTGATAAATCAACATTTCCACCGCCGCCACTTCCGCCAACGCCACCAATATTCAAATTAAAAAAAGTCGCAATCAAACCCGTTACCGTTCCCAACAATCCCAATAACGGCGCGATCGCAACAATAGTTTCCAGCAACTTGTCACACTTTCGCATTTCAATAAATTCCCGATCGCCCGCCGCCACCATCGCCAATTGAAACGTCTCCGGCGTGGGTTGATTCAAACGCAATGCCGCTAAGATAAATCGACCAATAGGCAATCTTTGAGCTTGTTCTGCAATAGTCTTTGCTTCCCCTAAATCATCTTGTGACACTTGCAAAATCTTAGAGACAAGCTGCTTCTCGCCCTGTATGGTATGCCACCAAAACCAAGTCCGCTCCAATGCACAAGTAATCGTCAGAACTGATAAGGCTCCGATAGGCACCATCACTGGGCCACCCTTACTGAAAAATTCAATTGTGCTCGACATAATCCGGGACCAAGCGCGCGCATCAACATTCATCTTATAGCAGTATAAGATCATCTATCCTATAGCAGGATAAGATACTGCTTTGTTGCTTTTCAGCCCCAAAAACTATGTTGCGTTTGA
Source organism: Synechococcales cyanobacterium (assembly GCA_043739065.1). Lineage (GTDB taxonomy): Bacteria > Cyanobacteriota > Cyanobacteriia > Leptolyngbyales > Leptolyngbyaceae > JAAFJU01. Next base: position 1,141 of record JAYUEU010000015.1, read on the forward strand.
CTCGGTATCAATGGACCGTTCTCTTTGCCGCTTGGCTCGGTTGGGGATTTGATATTTTTGATGGACTGCTTTTTAACTATGTTTCGCCAAACTGTGTGCCGACCTTACTTGGAATGACGATCGGTTCCCCCGAAGCCAAGAGTGCCACATTGTTTTGGACGGGATTGTTAACCTCAATTTTGCTCATTGGCTGGGCTGTAGGGGGCATTGTCTTTGGTTGGGTCTGCGATCGCATTGGTCGCACCAAGACTCTCCTGATTACTATGTTGCTCTATGCATTGGGTACAGCATCCTGCGCCTTCGCCCCTAATATCCAAGTGCTGGTGGTCTGTCGGATTATCGCGAGTCTCGGCATCGGTGGAGAATGGGCCGCTGGAGCCTCCATGGTTGCCGAAGTTGTCCCTGAAAAATCTCGTGTGGAAGCAGGAGCCTTGCTTTACACTTCCGCCCCTATGGGATTGTTCTTAGCCACCTTTGTCAATGACCAAATTGCCCGTGTGATCTTACCGGGACAGCCGGAAGTCTCATGGCGCTATATCTTTCTTTTTGGCTTGATTCCGGCAGCAGTAGCCTTTTTGGTACGATTGTTTGTTAAGGAACCCGATCGTTGGCAGCAGAACCGAGACAACAACGCTCCCCCTAAGCTCAGTGAACTCTTTAGTCCTACCTACCGATTGGCCACCCTCAGCGGGTTCCTCATGGCTGTGACTGCGCTTCTCACCTGGTGGAGTTGCAATGCCTTCATTCCCACCGTGGCGACAGAATTAGCAAAAATGGCAGCGACGGCTCAAAATATTGCGATCACGCCTGTGATGAAGGAAAGCTGGAAAACGGCCATCACCTATAGTTTTAACGCAGGCGGCTTGATTGGAACAATCCTAACCATTCCCGCCGCTAAATATCTGGGCCGACGATTAATGTTTGTTATTTACTTTGTATTGTCCGCCACCGCTGTATTGATTACCTTTGGCGCCCAGTTACCCGCGCAACTGGAAGTGTGGGCCGTCATGTACTTTGCGATCGGCCTCACCGTATTTGGAGTCTTTGGCAGTTTTACCTATTACCTCCCCGAACTATTTCCGACTCGATTAAGAGCAACAGGCGCAGGCTTTTGTTATAACGCAGGACGGATCATTACGGCGATCGGTCCCTTTCTCGTAGGCCAAATCGCCTCGACTTCACCCCAAGGAGTCTTCGGAGTACTTTTCTTTATTGGATTTGTACCAATCGTAGGTCTATTGTTTATGCCCTGGGTGATTGAGACGAAGGGCAGAGCTTTGATGGATTAAGGGAGCGTCAATCCCCCTGTACTCCCACTAATCCTGCAAAACCATCTCCAACAACCCCGTAAACAATCCCATCCCATCAATTCCCCCGATCGCAATATCTGCCGATCGTTCTGGATGTGGCATCATGCCCAAAACATTACCCTCACGATTGCAAATTCCAGCAATATTATTTCGCGAGCCATTAGGGTTGACCCGATCGTTAATTTCACCATTCACATCGCTATAGCGAAAGATGACTTGATTGTTATCTTCAAGTGATTTCAGCGTGTCATCATCGGCAAAATAACAGCCTTCACCATGAGCGATCGGAATCGTAATGACTTGATTTGTTTCATAGTTTCGAGTCCAAGGCAAATCATTTCGTTCCACACGCAAGGGAGTCCGATCGCAAATGAAATGCAATCCACGATTTCGCGTTAAGGCACCCGGTAGCAATCCGATTTCTGTCAAAATTTGGAACCCATTACAAACCCCTAAAACATACTTACCTTGGGCTGCATGTTTAACCGTTGCTTGCATCGCGGGGGAAAAGCGGGCGATCGCACCACAGCGCAGATAATCGCCATAACTAAATCCACCGGGCACAATCATCACATCAATATCATCAATATCTGAATCCTCATGCCAAACCATTCGAGTCGGTTGGCCCAATAAGCCTTGAGTCACCCAAGCCATATCGCGATCGCAGTTAGAACCAGGGAATACAATTACGCCAAATTTCATGTTTTTAGGTTGGGCTTTAGGGCTAGGCTTTAGAATTGGTAGGGTTGGGCTTTTTAAGGCTGAGGTTTTTCAGGCTAGGCAGCAGACAATCCTTTGAGATCAAAGCGATAGTTTTCGATGATGGGATTCGCTAAAAGCCGATCGCAGATCACATCCAATTGCTCCGTCGCCGCCGCTTCATTTTCAGCTGTGACCGTCAGTTCGATATATTTGCCAATGCGAATGCCATCTACATTATCGTAGCCCATATGCTTCAGGCCAGACTGAACCGCAACACCCGCCGGATCCAATACAGAAGGCCGAAGAGTGACGTAGATTTGAGCTTGGTACGTTTGGGTCACAGTTTGGGTCATAGCCATCGATCCTCAGAAAAACATATGATGCGGCAATCGATGATCATTCTAAGGGATGCGGTACACTCAAATCTATAAAATGCCTTGTATATTCCTTCTATATCTTGTGTCCCGATCGTCATGACTCCCCTTCGTCGAACTCGTAGCCAAACTAGAATTCTTGAATCTCTGAAACAGATGGACCGATCGATTTCAGCCCAAGATCTCTATTCTGAGTTGCGGCAACATGAGAAAAGTATGGGACTTGCAACAGTGTATCGGGCGCTAGATGCATTAAAAAAAGAAGGTGCAGTCCAAGTCCGCACCCTCACCACCGGAGAATCATTATATTCATTGATCCAAGAAGACCGTCACCATCTCACTTGTTTGCAATGCGGTGAAACGATCGAGCTTGATTCCTGTCCAGTTCACGCATTAGAGAAGAAGTTCAGCGAACAGTATGGGTTCAAAATGAACTATCACGTCTTGGAGTTTTTTGGCATCTGTCAGAGCTGTATGAGCGTTTGAACCTGAGATTTTCTTCTTAGGACTGACGAGGCTGATCCGCGATCGCCATCATGCTAGCAATAGAGGCTGGAATGCTTGCCGGATCCATGAACAACACTTTGCTGCTATCACTTTTGCCGATCGTCTCACCCATGGTCAAATACCCCAGCGCCATCAGCAACTTGGCCGCATCTGGAGCTGTTGGATCAGCCTTGAGTGCTTGGGTCACGATCGCCACTGATTCCGCCGTAGCTTGTGCCTTCAAAACCTGCTGTTGACGGTTAGCCTGAGCTTCGAGAATAATCCGTTGCTGCTCGGCTTCTGCACTGAGGACCGTCGATCGTTTCCGCGCTTCTGCATCTAGGACCTGAGCCTCCGCCCGACCTCGTGCTGAATTAATCGCCGATTCCCGTTCCCCTTCAGACGTGAGAATTGCCGCCCGTTTTTTCCGTTCCGCCGACATCTGAAGTTCCATGGACTCCATAACAGCCTTAGCCGGAATAATTTCTTTAAGTTCAACTCGGGTTACTTTAATTCCCCAAGGCACCGTGGAATGATCAAGTTCCCGCATCAGCGCTTCGTTAACTTTTTCTCGTGCCGTAAAGGTCTCGTCGAGATCGAGCTTACCCATTTCGGCCCGAAGCTGTGAGAGCGCAAGATTAATCATGGCCATTTGGAGATTTTGTACTTTGTAGTAGGTTTTCTCCATGTCCACGATTTTCCAGTAAATTACTGCATCTGCACTAATGGCCACGTTGTCGCGGGTGATGCAAGTTTGGGGTGGAATATCAAACACTTTTTCACGGGTTGTGTCGCGGTAGGCAATGATTTCTACGCCCGGCACCAAAATATTCAGCCCCGCTGGAAGTTTCCGATCGAACTGCCCCAAACGTTCCACTAAGGCTTCGTCCCCTTGAGGAATGATTTTGACGGTCGCGATTGCAGCAGCAGCGGCCAAAGTAGCGGCAATAAGATAAGCAAACATAGCGTTCTCCGTTAGTAAATCGTTGGTAAATGGGAATAAAGACAGGCTTGGAATGGGGATTAAATCCTGGTCTTCTAGAGAAGCGCGCTGTCGTGGGAAATGATTAATAATGTGCCCTGCCGATCGATCACCCGAACTTTTTGTTTTGGTTCAAGGTGAGCCGTCGGATCATCAAGTTGGGCTAACCACGACTGACCTTCGTAATTAACCCGCCCCGTTTCACCCGGAAGAATTTCCGTCATCGTGTAGGCATAATCGGCATCTAGCTTACGGGCTTGCGATCGGGGCCGAATAAAACTCTGGGACACCCGAAATAAGCCGAATGAGAGAATCATCCACAACACGATTTGGAAATTAAATGGCAACCATGAGGAGGTTGGGGCCACAAGAAAGGCGCTCAGACCCATAACCAATGACACAAAAGCGATCGGAGTAGCCAGTTCCAGCAAGCAAAATCCGCTGCCGACCAAAAGCCACATTAGTGATAAATCAGACATAATTTAGCCCTGCGAGGTGGCATCCTTCAGATTGAGAGGGTTTGAGATGAACTTCGTCTATAAAATTTTGTCTATAAAATTTTGCCAGGTCGGAAATCATTATGTATAGTTTGGGGGGCTTAGAGTTCGCTTCAAACCTCAGGGTGATCATTCCGGAATTATTAAAAGAAATATAAGATCCCGAATGAAATCCCGATCGGTACGGGTGTAATCTCCCTTTTCAAACAACCTTGTCTTTCCAATAACTTTGTCTACATCATGAGCCGATTTGAATTAAAAATTTACTGCACAAATCCCCGCTGCGATCGGCCTGAAAATTCGGCTGGAGACAAGGTTTGTGCAAATTGCGGTACGCCCATCACCTATCGATACCTCTGGGCAATAGAATCAAAATCGAATGAACGTCCGATCGGCTCGATCGTCAGCAAGGGTCGCTACAAGGTTGTTTCACCTAGGCTTTGGCTTGATTTACAACCGGGACTGGTTCCTGCCCCAGCCGAAATCCCGGATGCCTATTTGCCCTATCTGCATCTCTATGATTATCGTTTGCACCTACCTGAAATCTACGGCATAGCTCAAGACGGCAACCAAAGTACGTTGCTGCTAGACAATGTCCCTTTTAACTTTGAAGGCACGCCCTATCTGGGATTCATGGAAAGCTTTGGCCAGAGCAGTGCAGTACGGCAGGTGTATTGGCTATGGCAGATGCTGGAATTGTGGTCGCCGATGTTGGATTGGCAGGTGGCGAGTAGTTTGTTGGTTGAGGAAAATCTGCGGGTTCATGATTGGCGGCTGCGGTTGCGCGAGTTGACGCTAGACACCACGGAACCGACCTTAAGCGATTTGGCTAGTTTATGGTCAGGATTGTTGCCGGAAGCCCGATCGAGCATCGCCCAGCCTTTGCAAGAAATCTGCGTCCAAATGCACGATCCAAAAACCACGATCGCAACCCTTCGCACGGCCATCAATCAGCTTTTACTAGAGCAAGCCGGACAATTGTCGTTGGGGCTACAAGCCTTTGGCATCACAGACGTTGGCCAGTCCCGCCAGCATAATGAAGACACATGCTATCCGCTGGGCAATGCCGCCATTCAGGACGATTTGTTTCCTCGGCTTTCCATTGTCTGCGATGGCATTGGGGGGCATGAAGGCGGCGAAGTAGCGAGTCATATGGCGGTGCAGTCGTTTAAACCTCAAATCCGTGCCTTTTTGGCTGAAGTGGCCGAACAACCGGATCTGATGGAGCCAGAGGTGATTTGCGAACAGCTTGCGGCCATTACTCGCGTGGTTAACAATCTGATTTCCAATCAAAATGACGAACAAGACCGTAGCGATCGTCGTCGCATGGGGACAACCTTGATGCTGGCATTGCAAGTGCCTCAACGGGTTCGCACCGCCGCCGGAACGGTTCTGCGCAATGGCCATGAGCTTTATTTAGTCAGTGTTGGTGATAGTCGAGCCTATTGGATGACGACCCGAAGTTTGCATCAACTCAGTGTGGACGATGATGTGAGTACGCGGGAAGTTCGGCTAGGGCGTAGCACCTATCGTGAGGCTCTGATGCGGCCTGATGCGGGGGCTTTAACTCAGGCGCTGGGAACCCGTGATAGTGAGTCGCTGCGGCCCAGAGTCCAACGGTTCATTTTGGAAGAGGATGGCATTTTGATGTTGTGTTCTGATGGACTCAGCGATATGGATTTAGTCGAACAACATTGGCAAGGGTTTGCGGAGGGATTGTTGCGATCGGGTCTATCTCTTGAAGATTCAGCCCAACAGTGGGTAGATTTGGCCAATAAAGAAAATGGCAGCGACAACATTTCCCTGGTGTTGACCCAATGCCAAGTCACGGACCTAACCCGAAAGGTCGCTTTTGCTTCCACATCGGGACCTGAAATCAATACTTTTGAAGCTGCCGGAGAAGCAACACCCGTGATTGTTCCCAAAAAACAACGCAAGGGATGTCTAGGATTTCTTCTGGTGGTGTTGGTCGGGTGCGTTGGTGTTGCGGCTTGGTCTATTAAGAATCCAGATGAATTTAATGGAGTGCGCGATCGGATTCAACAGGAAGTCCAACCCCGTCTTCAGCAATGGCTACCGAAGTCTTAACTCAAGATTTAAATCAAGTCTTGGATCCAGTCTGAGAGCTACACTCGTGAAATTCGAGACCAACGTACCGCCTTATGTAAAAATAGTAGGACTATAAATGCTGATAGACACAGACGGAACCGTTATGGAAGTTGGAACACGCATTCGAGTGAATACATCGGTCTTGATTTATCACCACCCTGAACATCGAAATGTTGCTTTTGATCTGAATGGCTATGAGGGAGAAATAGTTGCGATCGCGACTTCTTGGAAAGGTCGGCCCGTGAGTGCAAATTTCCCATTCGTTGTGAAGTTTACACCAAAGCTAAAAGTTCATCTCAATGAACAAGAAATGGCGGCGATCGAGTAGTTAGATTTAATTCGCTATAGATTCGTAAAATTCGTAGAAAAACTGTTTGATGAGTAAAACTATTTCATCGGACAGATTTTTCATTTAATTTTTGTTTGTTTAGCTTATTTTTGTTTAAAACGAGCACGACTGAATACTATTGAAGCTGCTGCATCAGACCTGGCACATCTGCAATTGACCAATGTTCAGCAATTTTTCCATTTTGAATACGATCGATGCGAATTGAGGCGAGATACACATGTCTTCCGGTCGCAGGGATCCCCATGAAAGTTCCGCTGTGCAATACGGTTGAATTCATATGAGTCACAACCCGATCGGATTCTTCAATTTGTTGAATGAGTTCAATTTGAATATCTGAGAAGGCAGAAAAGCTATCTAAAAATGATGCATGGTATAGCCGCAATGCCTCAAGACCTTGGTTGTTGTCACTTAGCATCGCATGATTAATACAGTCTTCGGTCCAAAAATCTTTTAGTGCATCAATATCACCGTAGCACCAGACAACTTGAATAAAGTTCTGAACGATTTGTTTGTTTGACGTATTAATCATGATTAGTCTCTAATGAATTTTATAGTAATTTTTAAGCGTCGTCATTGTTGCTAAGATTGAACATGATCTGCGATGGTATTTTTATCTGAATTATCACATACTTTAATTTAGCTCTATTCATTTAGCTCCACTCATCTAGTTAATATAACTATTAGCCTGACGCATGAACATTTCGGCATAGCGTCCATTGTGTTCGATAAGCTCAGCGTGATTACCTTCTTCTAAAATTGTGCCATGTTCAAGAACAATGATCCGATCGGCAATCCGGGCTAAAGACAAACGGTGACTGATTACAATAGTCATACGGCCACGGGCGATCGTGCGGAAAATCTCATAAATCTCATGTTCATTTTTAGGATCAAGCGCTGCCGTAGGCTCATCAAATATCACAAGTTCTGATGTGCCGAGACGGAGAAGCGCACGGGCGATCGCAATACGTTGCCATTGTCCACCGGATAGATCAATACCTTTTTCAAGTTGTTTACCCAATGGAGTTTCGAGTCCTTGTTCGAGTTCCATGATGATATGATTGATGCCCGATTCTTTTAATACTTGCTCTAATGCGCCATCTTCTTTGAGTTTTGGAAGATAGCCCCAGCCGACATTCTCACGGACGGTTGCAGGAAATCTAGCATAATCTTGCATAACGACTGCAATACGCGATCGAAGTTCATCTAGTGACGCATCTTTATAGTCCACACCATTCCACTCAATGTTGCCAGAACTTGGATCATAAAGTCTAGCTAGCAATTTCCCTAGCGTTGTTTTTCCAGCTCCATTCTCACCGACGAGAACCACCATTTCGCCCGGTTTTACATTGAAATTAATATTGTTTAGAATGCTTTTCTCGCTGCCGGGATAGCTGAAACTAAGATCTTTAATCGTTAATCCGTTACCTCGATCGGGGAGTGGTAATGCATCAGGCCGATCGATCAATGTCGGCTCAAGATCTAATAATTGGAAGACTGGACGAGTTGCTAGCGCTACATCATAGATATCGCCTAAATTACTAACTAAGGTATAGACACTGCGTTTAAGTTGAATGATTATGCCTGTGTAGAGTGCAATATCGCCTAACGTAAATCGTCCTGTAACCACACCAAAAATTACATATAAATAAGGAATACTGGAGCCAAGGCCACCTAAAATTGAAAGGCAAACTAATGCGATCGCACCTTCTTGGCGAATATCTTGCATTTGTTTGAATAGACGATCGAAAATCTCTTTCCAACGATCGAGAATTATATGTTGTAATGAGAACAATCGCATTTCTTTGGCGTAGTTTTCTTCCTTTAGCAACTTGGCATAAATTTCCTTTTCCCGTGATAGTCCCGCTTGCGCCTCCTCAACCCGCCAGCTTTTTCGCCAATAGCGCAAGTCAATCACTACACTTGGAATCGCAAATCCTAACAGCATAATAGGAACCCATAGAGCAATTCCAGCGGCTAGAATCACGGCGGGAATTAGGGTAAAAATTCCCATAAATGATCCCGCAAAAATGAAGGCGAGCCGCTGCATTCGCTGAATGCCTTTGTTGGTCAATTGAACAATATTCAGCAATTCGGGCTGTTCAAATAACGCAATATCATTGAAATTCGCAATCTTTGCAATCACTTTGCCTTCAATAGTGCCTTGAACCCGATCGCGCAAGGCTGCAAACATTTGCGTATCAATCGAAGATACAGACTCAATAAATAAATTAGTACCAATTAAAGCCCCGACCGCCGTGAGTAATTGGGGATATTGGCCAACGATCGTCCAATCTAGGGGTTTATTAGCTGCTGTGCCTGCCAGAGATGCGGTTTGGTCAATGACGACTTTGCTGAAATAGAGGGCGGCTGATGGACCGACTCCACGAATTAAGTTGAAAATCCCAATTTGCCAGAGTTCTTTGGGAGCAGATTCCATAACTAATTGTAAGCTGCGCCAAAGGGCTTGTCGAATCTCCGCTTTGGTGGCGGTTTCGATCGGCTTACTAGATGATTTTGACTTCATGAATGGCAACCTTAAAAATATTACTTAAGTCGTGTTTTTCTGAAATCTGGATGTTTTTAGACGAATCGAAGTCAGAAGTTCTATGCGGCTATCCAGAAGCTATGTAAGTATTTACCTCTGCACTATAATAGCTTTGTTTCTGAGAAGTACTATTATACAATTTTATAATAGTTCATTCTTCTTTAATGAACGTAGTCTTCACCTTTTTAAGGTATTTTATTATCATTCACTTCCCTTGAAAAGCATATGTTCTCTACCTCAAAAATTGAAACAACACAAGCTCTAATTCAGAATGGGGATTTAACGATCGAATGCTACTTCTCTAAACCCGAAAATCCCAAGGGTTCAGTAATTGTGATTCATGAAGTATTCGGCATCAACGAACATCTGCGATCGGTGGTTGATAGATTGGCACGGGAAGGCTATGCGGCGATCGCTCCGAACATGGTGCAACGATCGGCACCCAGATTAGATCTCGATTACAGTGCCGAGTCTTTGACATTGGGGCGGAGTCACAAAGATCTGATGACCGCTGAACAGATCGCATCGGATTTGACGGCGGTGATCGATGCCGTAAACGGTTGGGGAAAGGTGGCGATCGTGGGTTTTTGTTTCGGGGGACATGTGGCGTTTTTGGGAGCGATGCTGCCGGGGATTAGTGCGACGGTGGTGTTCTATGGCAGCGGGATTGGGGTGTTGACTCCCGGTGGTGGTGAGGCGAGTATGATGCGATCGGCAGAGATTTCAGGCCGAATGTTGATGCTTTATGGATTGCAGGATGACATTATTCCAAATGAACAGGCCGATGCGGTGGAAGCGGCATTAGTGAAGGCGGGTGTGGAGCATGAAGTGGTTCGTTATGATGCGGGTCATGGGTTTTTCTGTGAGATGAAACCCAGTTTTGATTCAGTGGCAGCGGCTGATGCTTGGTCTCGTTTACTTGCCTTTATTGCCTAGCTCAGTAAGACAAATACTTTAATCTGCGACGAAGATCAATCGGCTTACAGGCTACGATCGTGTTTCCAGATAACATAGTGCTTCGCTCGAACCTCTTGAGCAAGAACTTTTTCTGACCAATTTTCGTCAAAACCGATAAGCTTTTGAGGAAGCCAACTTTGCATATTCTGATAACCAGTCATAGTCTCTAAAACTTTCCACCATTCATTATCAATTAAAAAATTCAAGCCAAGTTCAACATCTACACTACGTTCTCGCTTGTATGCACGGACCTCTTGAATCTCGCTCCAATCAACAAAATCATTCCCGAAAGCATCATGGAGATAGAAACCCTTCTCATTTGCATTGACTGTGCCATTATCACGATTCTTGAATGCCAACGGATCAATCGGCACATCAGCAATCGTAGTCAGATTCGTTACATCTTTGGCTACAAGATAAGATCTTGCTGTGACAATGAACGATCGACCAATATAGCAAAGTGCGAGTATATATATAAGAACAGCCCCAACCATTAACCAATGACTAAAAT
>JAYUEU010000016.1:0-4079 GCA_043739065.1 Synechococcales cyanobacterium
ATTTGCTAATGCGATAGATAGCGACTTGCGGCACATTCAATAAAGCCATTTCTAAATTAATTGTGCCAGATTTTGTGATCGCAAGATCTGCCGCTGCAATCAAAGTTTGGCCACCTTCTTTAGGAATTAATTTGGCATTCAAACCATAACTCACAACGGCGGCTTCAATTTCATTGTGATACCGATCGAGAGCTAAGGGAATATAAAACTTAGCCAACGGGACTTGAGCTTGAATCTTTTGAGCTGCCTCAAAAATAGCGGGCATTAAAAACTTAAGTTCTTGTTTACGGGATGCCGGAGAAAGCACAATCACTTTTTCCTCTGGTGGAATGCCTAATGTTTGGCGAGCTGCTTCACGAGATGGGGCAGATGCCAGCCGATCGACCAAGGGATGACCGACCCAAGTCACACTTGCACCTTGGCTTTTGTAATTTCGTGCTTCTTCTGGAAAAATTGCAAGCAACCGATCTGTAATAGCCACAATTTCATTGGTGTTTTTGTCATTCATCGACCAAACCCATTCCTGGGGCGCAATGTAATAGACAATGGGACACTTTGGAAACTGCGATCGGATAAATTTTCCCATACCCAGATTGGCCCCAATGTAATCAATTAAAATGACCAGATCAGGAGGATTTTCTCGAAGTTGCTGCTTGGCATAGCGCTGCATTTTAAGGGTTGGCAGAATGTAAGGCACCGCCTCCAATAATCCAATGGAACTTAAGGCAATAGTATTCCCTAAAAGTTTGGCCCCAGCCGCTTCCATGCGATCGCCGCCTAAAGCCACAATCTCCAGATCAATCCCATCGAGCCTCGCTTGTTTAAGCAATGCCGTCACGAGCATTGAACCCTGGAGATCACCGGAAACTTCTCCAGTACTAATAAAAATTCGTTTTTTCACAACACCCTTCACAACTTACCCTCGACCTGGAATCAAGCCCCGGCGACCCGGTAGCTGAGACTGATGAATAAATTTACTTAAATGTTCAACATAATCATTGGTATTCAACGTTTCGAGTTTTTCGAGAGATTCAGCAAACGTATATTCCGATCGATACAGAAGTCTGAAGGCTTGCTTCAACGATCGCAGCACTTCCCCATCTTGCAAATCACCAATGCCTGCCCGTTTCAGCCCCACCAAATTCAAAGCCCGCACCCTCGATGGATTGCCTTCAATCATCGTAAATGGTGGCACATCACGATCGATTCGGGTCATGCCGCCAACCATAGACAAACGACCAATCCGAACAAATTGATGCACACCCAAAACGCCGCTAATTCTGGCCCCGGATTCCACATGAACATGTCCCGCGAGAGCCACGGAATTTGCAATGATGACGTGATCTTCCAAGATACAATTGTGACCGATGTGGGTATAGCCCATGATCAGATTGTTATTACCAATTCGGGTAATTTCGTCGCCCCGTGTAGGACGGTGAATAGTGACGTATTCACGAATTTGATTACCGTCGCCAATCCGAACTGGACCCAGCGATCCGTCGTATTTCAAATCTTGCGGCTCTAGCCCAATCGCTGCACCCGGAAATAACTGATTTCGTTCACCAATGTGAGTATCTCCATCAAGGACAACATGGGGTGCAATAACAGTACCTGCGCCGACTTTGACCTTAGGACCAATGACCGCATAGGGTCCAACTTGGACAGTCGGATGGAGTTCAGCGCCGGAATGGATGACAGCAGTCGGATGAATCAGGGTTGCCATAGAACCTATCGCAGGGTGTGATTGCCTGACAAACATCAGTAGTGAGCCACGGTTCCAAATCAGTAGAAATTAAAAACCCCTTCAGGTTTAAAATTTCAACTGTTGTTTACACAAGCTGACGATCGTAGGCGGTTTTGGTAGATGAGCGGTGTGTGAGGTGCTGAGTAAAACAATTAGACCACAGAGTTTCTTTTACGACATGTATCGAATGAACTTATGGTCCAATAGTCCTATTCCACGAGGGCAAACATTAAGTCTCCCTCGCAGGCCAGTTTACCTTCGACCTCAGCGCGTCCTTTCATCTTTCCAAAACGACGACCCCGAATAGAAATCAGTTCCACAGTCATGATGAGTTGGTCTCCAGGAACCACAGGACGGCGAAATCTAACGTTGTCAATACCTGCAAACATAAATAGTCCATCAGGAATATCTGGCATCTGTCGCAGGACCACGCCGCCTACTTGAGCCATGGCTTCCACTATCAAAACTCCCGGCATAATGGGCCGACCTGGAAAATGACCTTGAAACTGAGGTTCATTCATCGTGACATTTTTGAGACCCACAGCTAGTTTTCCAGGCACGAAGTCGATGATCCGATCGACCAATGCGAAGGGAAATCGATGGGGCAACATCTGATGAATTTCTTCAATGGAGAAGGTTGTTTTGATTGGAGCGGTGTCGGGAGCAGCATCGGAAACGGCTTCGCTGATGGTTGGATTTAGAGTGGTGGGCATAGTTTTTTGGGGCGTGATTAGTTTAAAGGCGCAACCAGTTGCTGGGCTAATTGGGTATGGAGACGATGGCTCGCCTTGTAGGCCAGATAGTGGGCTATGGGTAAATCGGCAACCAAGCTCAAATCACCGATTAAGTCTAAAAGTTTATGACGAACGGGTTCATTTGCAAATCGTAAAGGCGGATTAATCCAACCATCCGGGCCGCAAACTAGGGCATTGTCTAGGCTTCCACCTTTGATTAAACCAGCGGCTTGAAGCTGTTCGATTTGGTGAGCGAGGCCGAACGTCCGGGCTGGGGCGATCGCGATCGAAAATGGCTCTATTGCCTCTGACCAACTGTGCCACTGGTTTCCAATGGCTGTCAGATCAAAGTCAATGCCATAACTAAACCGTAGTTCAGTCGATGGAATTGCTGCAACGAATACATCGCCTTCACGAATCCAAATCGGCGCTTGGAGACTAGAACGATCGCGATCGGGACCAATGGCTTGAGTTCCCACGGATTCAATAGCATTCACCCATTCAATTGCCGAACCGTCGAGCAGCGGCATTTCACCCCCATCAACCTCAACAATCAGGTCCGTAACCCCGACACCCCACAATGCGGCCAGAAGATGCTCCACAGTCCGGATACTGCCGTTTGGGGTCACAAGTTCGGTGGAGAGCATAGTCTGTTGAACTAAGTTCACTTGGGCGGGAATTTCAGGCCGATCGGGTAGATCCGATCGAACAAAGCGAATTCCCGAATGAATCGCAGCAGGCAGCAGCTTCACGGTGGTAATTTCACCAGAATGAAGCCCCACGCCTTGACAGGTAACAGCCGTTTTAAGGGTTGTGGGCACGATCGTCATTTTATTTGTTGCTATGCTCGTCGCCATTAGAAGCGTTCACCAATCCCGAAGTGGAATCGACCCTTACCCTGATCGCTAAATCCATAATCAATCCGAATGGGACCAAGAGGAGACTGAATCCGAACCCCAAGTCCATAGCCAATACCACTGCCCGGTTTACCTCGTAATCCAGCAGGATCTCCTTTAAGGGAAGTGCCCGTCCCCAAATCTGTTCCCGCATCAACAAAGAGCGCACCCGAAATCACGGAGAACACAGGGAAACGATATTCTAGCGTGCCTTGCAGGAAGCTTTTCCCTGCCCCCACATCGCCTTCTTCATAACCCCGAATAGAATTACTTCCTCCAAGAGAGAATGCTTCATAGGGCGGTAAAGTTCCTAGAGCTGTACCCGCTTGGATATTGAATGCAAAAGTCTGAGGGCAATCAGGAACCTTGGCATTGGCACGACATCCGGCCGATAGTCTTAGGAGACGGGTTGGAATGTATTGGCTATAGCTGCCGCGTAGACGGTTGAAGAAGATGCTGCCACTGCCGATAGGAGCGGATTGTTCAGTGCTGAAGCGCAATAGAGATCCACTGGTTGGACGCAGGACATCATTTCGAAAGTCGCGGGCAAATCCAAGTTGAACGGTCAGTAAATCATCTCGGCTGGTGCCGCTGGTGCTGAGATCTGCGCCAGTTGCGCCGGTTGCGATGTTGAAGAGTCCAGTAGTCGGATCACGACGGAACTGCGGGGCGGCGGGATCGATTAGAGATCCATTGCTGTCTTGG
>JAYUEU010000017.1:0-4321 GCA_043739065.1 Synechococcales cyanobacterium
CTCGCTAATGATTGAATCGATGAATCCATACGTCGCGAATCTTGCGGAGTTACCCATATATCATCCCATCAAATCTCAGTAGGCTTACTAACAAATTGATGATTGACTCAGTTCTTTGAAGGGAATGATGAGGGAATAGTGCATTTCGTTTTAGGTAAGGGCTAAGTTTTAGATGGTGATCCCTGAAAGTAGTTTGTTTTGTTCATTAGATGGTCTCAGTACCAAGATTCGTGAGCAGATTCGATCGTCTGTTCTACAAGATCTTGGATTGTTAGAAGCTGAGACCGTACCTGTTTTTGAGGAGGTCGTTCAGACAGCAGCTCATTTTACGGGTATGGCGATGGCAATGTTGACAGTGGTCAGTGGCGATCGTGAGCTGCTAAGAGCAACTTTCGGATTAACTCGTTTAGGCTTAATGAACGAATTAGTTCGTCACCGTTTTATTGAACTACAGGATTCCTTCGCGGCTCATGTGGTCGATAGTCATCAAGTTCTAGTTATTACCGATACCCACGCTCATCCGGCCTTTGCCCAAAGTCTGCTGACTCAACAGCATGGCATTCGGAGTTACATTGGAGTTCCATTGATGACCAGTGATGGAGCTTATATTGGCGTTCTTTCAGTTTTAGATACCGAAACTCGGGAATTTAATCTGCGGGAAATTGAATTTTTGATGATGACTGCTCGGTTCGCCATGAGCGACTATGAACGTCTGCATAATTTGAAACTAACCCCACGATCGGCCATTGTTCCCCTATCTCAGTCGCAATCAGGATCTCAGCCGCAATCGCCATCTCAGGCCACACTCCGGATAGACAACAGTGAAACTATCCCGTTGAAATTTAAATTGGTCGCCCATCTAACTCAAGAACTACGGACTCCATTGACATCTGTTCTGGGCATGGCCAGTGTCCTCAACCGAGAAATTTATGGTCCGTTAACGCCGAAGCAGCGGGAATATCTTGGGATCATTCACAATAGCGGCGAGTATTTGTTGTCCTTGGTGAAAGAGATTTTGGAGATGTCTCAGTTGAACTTACAGCAAGAGGAATTGAATCTAACCTCCGTTGACATTGAAATGCTCTGTCAACAATCGATCGCAACATTACAACAGGCCGCCAAGCGACGGGAGCAAGAAATTCGGCTGACAGTGGAACCGGGAAATCGGATTTGGAATTTGGATAAAGAAAAGATGCGGCAGATGTTGTATCACCTGATTTTCAGCATCGTTCAGTCATCTAATGCCGGAAGCGTGGTGCATGTCCATGCGGCTAATAAAATCTCGGGACTTCGTCTGACTCTCTGGGTAACGCATCCTTGTTTAGAGACTATTTCCTATGGATCTAGCTTGAATAACTATGAGGTGCGCCTCGATCGATCGCCAACCACAATCCATTCCTCCAATTCAACCGCACTACTTAACTCACCACCTAGCAGTCCCGAAATTGGAATTCAGGAGCAATTGCATTTTAATTTAGGATTTTTGCTAAGTCGCCAATTGATTACATTACATGGCGGTGAGATTCAGGTCCAAGGTCATGCTAACGGGGGCGATCGTTATGTGATTACAGTGCCTCGTCTGACTTGTTAATCTGATTTATTTAAATTAATGAATAAATCGTAAATTCAGTCTTAGAGGACTAACTGGCGACGATGATGGTTCCGTAGTGCGGTGGAATAATCGTTTGCACAATACTTAAGCGAAGACTGTTGCCTTCGCTTTGGTCATTTGATAGTGCAACACATTTCCATATATTGCGCAACAGTATTGAGAAACGGGCAATCAGGAATCCTGCTCTACGATTCGACGAGCGAAGGCGATCGCCTCACCTTGAGTTTCAATCAGTCCTTCCGCTCTAGCGACTTGCAGGGCCGCCAGCAATCGACCAATTTGGGGGCTGGGCGGCAAGTTTAAGTGACTCATCAGATCTTGTCCCGAAAGAACCGGGACCGGATGGGCTACCACGTCTTCTGGATCCAGATAGCGGTTGATTAAGGGTCGTAATGCTGCCATCTCAATTCCGCTAGCTAATGCCTGGATGCATAGGGCAGGAAAAACTACACCAGCCTGTTGAAATAATGCATACTGGGCGCGTCTATTATCTGGAGCTGTATCTGAGTTCGGACTTAGAGCCATGTCTGGAGCCGCGTTCAATAATGCCTGTAATTTGGGTAAGGTTTTTAGCACTGTTAACACGGCATGAATTTCCGATCGGCTATATTTAAGCTGCCAGAGCTGCGTTTCAGCGATCGTCACATCATCAGGCATTAGGCTAGCTAGTTTCGCCATCGTTAGCCAACTGCTTCTGCGCCCTCCTGACATCTCAACATTCTTTTTTTGTTCAGACTTATTGCTGGACTGGGCACGTATTGGCTGGCTAATCAGGTCATGAAGCAATGGCCAATCCGACTTCAACAGTTGAAATAGCGTCTCCAGCCGATCGATTTTCTCTAGACTCAACAGCCCTGCTGACTCAAACCAACCCGACAGCAATCCAGCTTCCCATGCCGCTTTGAGTTGGGCCGGACCACGCTTGGATGTGAGCAGATAGTGAAACTCAGATTGAACTCGCTCAGCAGCAATAGTTTTGAGTTGCGGGGCCAGTTTTCTAGCCGCTGCCGCTGTCTCAGGTTGCATAGTAAATCCAAGCTGCGCCGCCTGACGGTAAGCCCGTAATAATCGCAATGGATCTTCCGCAAGATTTTCGGCGCTCACCATGCACACAATACAATGCTCTAGATCGAGACATCCATTTAAGGGATCAATCAGTTCCAAGGTGTGTGGATTATAGGCGATCGCATTCATCGTGAAATCGCGGCGAAATAAATCTGCCTCCAGTGAATCCCCCACCTGTTGGGCAAAATCTGCTGTTCCCTGACGAAACACGACCCGCGCAATTTGACGTTCTGCATCAAGCAATACGAAGCCTGCTCTACAGTGACGAGCGATCGTGGCAGCCGTCTCAACTGCGCCCTGAGGCATAACAAAATCTAAATCTAAATAGTCTGAATGCCGCTCCAAAAGGGCATCTCGCACACTTCCCCCAACCAGATGTGTTTCAGGAGGTAAAAAGCCAATATCAAAGGGCCATGTTTTAGGCGATAGTGCCGACGACCCAAGAGAATGCTGTTGTAAGACTGTCACGCGCTGTGCCAAAGCTAGTATTACCTGCCGATAAATAAATTACAGATGATCGTGAGTTGAAAAATGCAACATCAAGGTCAACAAACTCATTCGATCAAAACCCAAATCGAATTCGCCTGAGTTAGAGTATCAAAAAACGCTGCCATATTCTCCCCATATCTAAGCCCTGTATTTCAGACCCATAATTCCAGGAGCAACCATGTGTATTTGCATTCACTGTCACTACGTCGATCGTTGCCTGACCTACAATGCCGTTGAATCACAGCATGAACAACCTCACCTGACCCAGACTCCAGATTTTGAACCCATTGAACCGAGTATCAATGTCAATATTCGTGAACAACGCGACTTCATCGAAGTGGAATGGGATGTCGTGGGATGTTTGAGCTTTTCTGAGGAGAAAGGAAAATGGTCGAAGCTGCGGCCTGGTGAACTGATTCCGACCTGATGAGGATTCTCAGAATAGATATCTAACGCTATCCCATACAAATTGTAAAACGTGGGTCGTTTTTGGGAAGACTGAAAAACAAGACGACATATCTGTAACAGTTACATATTTTGAGATGGATTGCCTAGACCTTATGCGTAACCTTATCTTTAGCCCAATGCTTAGCCCAATGCTTAGCCCAAAGCGTACCGTCCCTAATTTAGCGGCCCTAACTCTGATGGGTTTGCTTGCCGCTACTGGAGTGGCTGAGGCTCAATCTGTCGTGATTCAAGATCCGCCCGCAAAATCGACGATGCCCACCATGGCGGAAACTCTAAATGCGGCCAAAGAGGATTTCCAAGCTGGCCAAAAGAGCTTACAAGATCGCCAATATCGAACCGCGATCGCTCACTATAACCAAGCGCTCCTGAAGAATCCTAGCTATACTGCGGCCTATTATGGTCGGGCGACGGCCAAGGCTGAAATGGGCGATAAATTAGGGGCGATCGGGGATTGGGGTGAAGTATTACGGCTCGATCCTCAGCAAGCATCGGCCTTAGGACAACGGGGAAATCTCTATTATCAATTGGGTGACAAGCAAGCGGCTTCAAGAGATTGGACTGCCGCCCTTCAAATAGATCCGAGCTTAACTTCTGTGCAGGTTAACCAAGCCTACGCCACTATGGAAGGGGGCAACCCAGAGGCTGCATTGACGGAACTCAACCAAGTGTTGCGCATTAAGCCGACTG